>JADLAF010000055.1 GCA_020848375.1 Ignavibacteriaceae bacterium | reverse complement strand
GATTACCTGACCGGCTGGGTTATTATGAGCATCAGTTCAATCGGCATTATGATTCCCACTCCGGGGGGATTTGGCTCCTATCACGCAATCACCAAAGCAGCGCTGGTTGAGTTGTACGGATTTAACGCCGAAATCAGTCTGGCTTACGCTACCATGACCCATGCAACAGCATTTCTTTTGCAGATATCAACGGCAGTGTTTTTCTTTATGATACTCAGACGCAAATATTCATTCTTTAACAGCAGATTATTCCGCGGATTCAGCAGTGATGAACAATAACAGATATTTTTTTCTTTTTCTCCTTCTTGCCGGTGAAATGCTTTTTGGCCAGATCTACGTGCGGGGGAGTATGGGTATCAGTTTTTTTACCGCCCCGGCAATGAAGGATTACCTCAATTTTAACTATGCCCCTGCTGATCAGCAGGTTAATACCTTCTCAACTTCGGTTGAGTTTGCCGGTGAGGCAGGATATATATACGGCGGCTACAGCTATGCGGCTGAATTCGCTTATGTTCTGAATTCTTACACCTACCCGTTTATAGCGAGCCAGTATGAGTTCGGTTACAGTATTATGGCTCCCTCGGTGATTGTTTCCTCAGTCACGTCAGGTAAAGGATATAATCTCCGTCTCGGCGCGGGAGCAGGACCCCGTTTCACTACGGTTGAGGAAACCATCCCCGGCTCCAATGTTAAAAGAACATTCACATCGGCAGGGGTTGGGTTTCTGGTAAAAGCGGAAGGGAATACCGCCCTCTCTGAAAATCTCTACGCGTATATAGCCGGTGATATCAGATATGATCTGAACGGTGAGCCGGAAAAGGAGGGAGCGGGAATGAACTCGCTGCTGACACCGGAGAATCTTTCGATGAATATGTTTTCGTTCGGCATTAAACTGGGTGTGTCGTATATATTCTGAGTACGCGCGCCCGTAATGAATTTATATAAGGAGTCTTTTTGAGTTTACTTGATGCAATTATCCTTGGCATAGTTCAGGGACTTTCGGAATTTCTTCCCATCAGCAGCACCGGTCATTTAACACTGGCGGGTAAGTTTATGGGGCTGATAGATGAGGCGAATCCCGCTGAGTGGACTGCTTTTATTGCGGTTATTCAGCTCGGAACGCTTGGTTCTATTCTCATCTATTTCTGGAACGATGTGATAAACATTGTTAAGGATTTTGTCACCCAGAATTTTATTTCACGGAAGAGTTTTAAGGAACAGTCACTGAACTCACGGCTTGGATGGGCAATAATAGTTGGTACCATTCCGATCGTCATTATCGGCTTGGGGTTTAAAGATATTATCGAGGGTGCGCTCACAAAAAATCTGTATGTAATTGCAAGCAGTCTTATCGTTCTTGCACTCATCCTTGCCCTTGCTGAAAAACTTGCAAAGCATAACCGCAGTATCGAGCAGGTCACACTGCGCGATGCCATTATCGTGGGACTCGCTCAGGCGGTTGCACTGATTCCCGGTTCATCACGTTCAGGAACAACACTGACCGGCGGACTTTTCTGCGGATTTAACCGCGAAACCGCTGCCCGCTTTTCTTTTCTTCTCTCCATTCCTGCTATCTTTGCAAGCGGAATGCTTGAACTTAAGCAGACATTGGAAAATCCGCCATCCTATGACTTGTTTCAACTTGCTGTGGCAACGGTGGTCTCGGGAGTGAGCGGATGGTTTGCGATTGACTTCCTGCTTAAATTCCTCAGGAAGAACAGTACATTTTTGTTTATATACTACCGGATTGCAGCAGGAGCGGTTATCCTCGCGCTGCTTTTCGCCGGAATTATTACACCATAAACACAACTAACACGGAGATACGAATGAAACATCTTTCAGCTTTGTTTCTGGTATTTTTCATCCTGACAGGATGCAGTGATTCAAAAGCAAATACGGATACCGGTAATCCGGCTCCGGAAACAACCATACAATCTAATGAAAGTCCGACTATGAGCGATACAAACAAAACAGCAAAGCGTGTGATTGCTGTGATGGAAACCAGCATGGGTACCATCGAAATTGAACTCTTTGCAAACGAAACTCCCAAAACTGTTGAAAACTTCACCGGCCTTGCAAAAAAAGGTTATTACGACGGAGTGATCTTCCACAGAGTAATTGACAAATTCATGATTCAGGGAGGCGACCCGACCGGAACCGGAAGAGGCGGAGCGAGTTTATGGGGCGGCAAATTTGAAGATGAAATCAGATCGAATCTGAAACATACCGGTACCGGAATTCTTTCCATGGCTAATGCGGGTCCGAACACCAACGGAAGCCAGTTCTTTATCACGCTGGTTGCAACCCCCTGGCTTGACGGCAAACATACCGTATTCGGAAAAGTTACCGGCGGCCTGAGCGTGGTTGAGGAAATCGGAAAAGTTCCGACTTCAAAGCCATACGACAAACCGCTGACTGATGTTGTTATCAAATCAGTTAAGATCGAAGAGAGAGACTAATAAGGCGTCAGGATATATACCTGGCAAAGCACTCTTTCAGGATATAATTAACTCCCCGGCTTAACACAAGCCGGGGATTTTTCTTTCATAGAGAATTCGGTAATATGAAGCAGGAAGATTTCTTTTCAAGCAGATGGATGTTAATCATTTCCACGCTGGGCATAGCAGTGGGAACCGGGAATATCTGGCGGTTTTCACGCGTGGTTGCTCAGAACGAAGGGGGCACGTTTCTTATTCCCTGGGTGATATTTCTTTTCCTTTGGTCACTGCCGCTTATTATATCAGAGTTTGCACTTGGTAAATCCACCCGCAAGGGGCCTATATATGCTATAGCCGAAACCGCGGGGAAAAAATATGCGTGGATGGGTGCATTTATCGTCTTTGTTGCAACAGCAATCATGTTCTATTATTCCGTGGTAACCGGCTGGTGCCTTCGCTATTTTTCAACCGCGCTCACCGGAGAACTCTTTGTTGTTACTGATCACCTTGAATTCTGGAACCAGTTTTCAAACGGATATCAGCCGGCTGTATTTCATCTGCTGGTAATTCTGCTTTGCGGCGCAATTGTATATCATGGCATATCAAAAGGCATTGAACGGGTCTCGCGTTATCTGGTTCCCTCCCTGCTGATAATTCTTGTTATTCTTTTTATCCGTGCAATTACGCTACCCGGTGCCATTGATGGTTTAAACTATTTCTTTACGCCTGACTTTGAAAAACTTACCGACTATCGTATATGGCTTAATGCACTCACCCAGAACGCATGGGATACCGGCGCGGGCTGGGGACTGATCATGGTCTATGCAATATATATGCGCCAGAAGGAAGATATCGCCCTTAACGCGGCACTCATCGGTTTTGGGAACAATTCCATCTCTCTGCTTGCAGGAATGATGATCTTCTCAACGGTGTTTTCCTTAAGTTCAGCCGATGCAATGGTAGAGATTGCTAAATCAGGTCCGGCAAACACTGGTCTTACTTTTATATATCTCCCTCAGCTTTTTGAAAGGATAACAGGTAGTTCTTCAGTTAATGTCCTTATTGCTTCCCTTTTCTTTTTAGCACTTTTCTTTGCAGCTCTTACCTCATTGATCTCCATGGTTGAACTCGCAACCCGTACCTTCATAGATGCAGGCATGAACAGAAGGCGCGCCATCATAATTGTTGTTGCACTCGGTGCAGTTCTTGGAATTCCCTCCGCCTTCAGTTCTTCATTCCTGATCAATCAGGACTGGGTCTGGGGCGTGGCGCTGATGCTCAGCGGTGCGTTTATTGCATTTGCAGTCATTAAGCATGGTGCCTCACGTTTCAGAGAGAAAATAATCAATCATGAGGGGAGTGATATAAAAATTGGCAGATGGTATGATATTCTTATTACATACGTTGTGCCTGTGCAGGCGGTTGCTCTGATTCTTTGGTGGCTGATTTCTTCGGTAACCTGGGATGCTGAGTGGTGGAACCCTTTCCATATCGAAAATGCCGGAACGGTGCTTTTTCAATGGGGACTGGTAATAGCGGTATTGGTATCGCTTAACAAACTTCTCACTCGCAACGGAAAGCAGAGAGCATAATGAGTACCTTCACGATTGTTAACATGATATTCGTCCTTGGGCTGGTCTGGGGCGGACTTATATATATGATACGTCTTGCAGCACGTTATGAGAAAAGGAAGAAGGAAGCCGGAGAATGAGTAAAACCGCAGCCAGAGAAAAGCCGCAGATTAACCGCTTACAGACTGCTCAGAGTGAACTAAGGAAGGGCGTTCTAAAAAATATCTATCTCCTGTTCGGAGCAGATACTGCACTGCTCAATACCTTTGTTGCTGAGCTGACAGAAAAAATAAAGCCGGAAATTCTCTCTGATTTTGACAACGAAACGTACTTCGGCTCAACTCATTCTTGTGCTGATGTGTTCTCTTCCGCGTTGTCTTATCCCTTTGGGGGTGGTAAAAAGCTTATTTTATACCGCGAGTTTGAAAAAACAGATACAAAAGACAGGGAGCGTATGCTCACGTATCTGGCTTCTCCCTCACCAGACACTGTTGTGGTGATGATCTATGACGGGACAAAAAAAGATTTTGAAAAAGGAGCGCTGCTGAAAGCCGCGAAATCCGGTGTAGTTTATGAAGCACCGGGTCTCACCGGAAGCGAACTTGCGTCATGGATAATCGGTTATGCTGCAGACCGCGGAAAAAAGATTTCCTATATGGATGCACAGCTCCTTACAGAAATAAGCGGTAACAATACCCGGCTGCTGGAAAACCAGCTTGAGAAAATGATAACCAACGCAGGGGAGGAAGAGCTGATCACCGCAGAGGCGGTGCGGCTGCTTTCTGACAACACAAAAGAATATAATATATTTGATTTGCAGAATGCCCTGGGCGCCAGAAAAAAAGAACTTTCTTTTAAGATAGCAAACAGTATGGTTGCGAAGGGTGAAAGCATTCTGCCTTCGCTCATAATGCTATTCCGTTTTTTCTTTGATATGGCGCGGTACCAGGAGCATGTCCGGTCAAGAAGCTCAGAAGATATCATCGCCAGGAGTATGGGTATGCATCCGTTTGCGCTTAAAAATTTGGTGCCAGCGGCAAGGAATTTCACCCCGGCTGATCTTTATCGCATTATTGATGCGCTCCACAGAACTGAGCTTGCTGTTAAAACATCTGGCACGGATGAGAAAACCCTGTTCCTGATGCTGATGTCAGAAATCCTCGCGTGAATATACATAACAGTGAGAAATTCATAATGTCACGCCTTCGGCGTTTGAACGGATGGTTTTCGGAATTTGTTTTCTACAATAATATCACGCCTTCGGCGTTTGAATGTGTTATTTTCTGGTATTTGTTTTCTACAATAATATCACGCCTTCGGCGTTTGAACGGATTTTTCGGAATTTGTTTTCTACAATAATGTCACGCCTTCGGCGTTTGAATGTGTTATTTTCTGGTATTTGTTTTCTACAATAATATCACGCCTTCGGCGTTTATATATAATCCCGGAGGGATGAAATTTTTGTAGGATCCAATTAGAGAAAGCAAACCAAAATCCCGGAGGGATGAAATTGGAATTAGTAATGAGTAGTTAGCAATTAGTAATGTCTCATAAAAAATCCAAACGGAATGACATGATACATTGTTTTCTAATTCACAATTTACCATTCACAATTCACAATTACTTCACAGGTTTCTTAAACTCTCCTCGAGCTTCTTAATCTGACTCATCCAGTCGTTTTGCTTTGCTTTTTCCTTGGCAACCACATCTGCCGGTGCATTTGCGACAAAGGATTGGTTTGCCAGCTTCTTCTCAACGCCGGTGAGGGCTCCTTTAAGACGGGTGATCTCCTTCTCAAGGCGTGCACGCTCTGCGTCAAGATCAATCAGTCCCTCAAGCGGAACAAAGATTTCACAGTCGCGCACAACCGATGAGGCGGCTTTCTGCGGCTTGGTCAGATTTTCCGCAATGGTTACTTCTGATGCTTTGGCAAGCTTCTTTATATATTCTGCATACGCGGGTGAAAGTGATGCACCCCTGACAAATACTGCAAGCGTCTTTGAGGGAGGTATATTCATCTCACCGCGGATATTCCGTACTCCGGTGATCACATCCTGCAGCAGTCCCATTTCCTTTTCAACTGTGTCATCAATTTTTGTGAGATCTGAAACAGGATATCCTGAAACAGATATACTCTTTCTTGATCCCTCCGTGCCGAATGCCTGCCACAGTTCTTCGGTAATAAACGGCATGAACGGATGCACAATTTGAAGCAGGGACTCAAATATGCCAGCAGCTTTCCTGAGGGCAGAGCCCTTTACTGCCGGATCCTGCGAATAGAGTTTGTTCTTGATAAGCTCGATATACCAGTCGCAGAAATCATTCCACACGAATGAATAAATGGTCTTTGATGCAATGTTAATATCAAACTTGCTCATGGATTCTTCCAGATCACGCAGGGTGCGGTTCAGGCGGGAGTTAATCCACTTGTCAACCAGATCATCCTCAAGCAGTGAATCGTTGGATATATCTTCGCTTCCCTTGTTCATCAGCAGGAATCTTCCGGCGTTCCATAACTTATTGGCAAAGTTTCTGCCGAACTCACTTTTTTCCGCTGAGAACAGTACATCCTGACCGAGCGGAGCGAGATATATTACGGTGAAACGGAGTGCATCAGCGCCGTATTCATTGATTACTTCAATCGGGTCGGGGGAGTTGCCGAGCGATTTGCTCATCTTGCGTCCCTGCAGATCTCGGATTACCGAGGTGAAATACACATCCTTAAAAGGAATTTCTTTTTTGAAATGCAGCGTAGCAATAATCATCCGGGCAACCCAGAAGAAAATAATATCAGGTGCAGTTACAAGCAGATCGGTTGGCAGATAATACTTTTGCTCTTCATCGGTACGGAACACATCATGCGCCCAGAGCCATGATGATGCCCAGGTGTCAAGCACATCCTCATCCTGATGCCAGTTTTGTATATCGGATGGAGGAACCGTGTTAACATACATTTCTTTGGTATCCTTATGGTACCAGACAGGAATGCGGTGACCCCACCAGAGCTGGCGTGATATACACCAGTCGCGGATGCCTGACATCCAGTGTTCGTAGGTCTTCACCCAGTGTGCCGGATGGAAATTTACTTCTTTGTTTACAACTGCATCAAGAGCAGGTTTGCTAAGTTCTTCCATTTTCATGAACCACTGCTCGCTCAGGTAGGGCTCAATGGGAACTCCGCCGCGCTCCGAGTAACCTACGTTATGGATATGTTCTTCAATCTTTTCAATCAGACCAAGCTCCTGCAGGCGGTGAACAACTTTTTCGCGTGCTGCATAGCGGTCAAACCCCTGAAACTCTTCCGGTGCATTGTGGTTGAGTGATGCATCTTCATTAAAGATGTTGATCATCTCAAGTCCGTGGCGCACACCCATCTCATAATCGTTTGGATCATGAGCCGGAGTAACTTTTACTGCACCGGTGCCGAAAGTTTTATCAACATACTGATCAGCAAAAACCGGTATCTCTCTTCCGGTCAACGGCAGAATAATCGTCTTCCCTATATATGCGGTATATCTCTCATCCTCGGGATTAACCGCAACGCCGGTATCGCCCAGCATCGTTTCCGGACGGGTGGTTGCAACGGTTATATATGCATCTTCCCCTTTGACCGGGTACTTTATATACGTTAGCTTTCCCTGAACCTGGCGGG
>JADLAF010000054.1 GCA_020848375.1 Ignavibacteriaceae bacterium | reverse complement strand
CTTTTAATCCGCTTAATCCGTGATCAGCATTTCCATGAATTAAAAAAACTCTCTCCAATCCTGCCAAATCAAAAAAATCCGCGTAATCTTTTAATCCGCTTAATCCGTGATCAGCTTTGGCTCGGTATTTGAGGAAATCTCATAAAAAACTTCATAAACCAGTAATTAAGCCGAAAAATCAGCGGCAAAATTGCTCAAATAGCCAATTTTAGCCGTTGAATTTTTTCATTAGTCTCTCTTTTGAGAATTCCGGAGTAATTTCTGTCATTTTTGTAACTAATTCATGAGTATGTTATCGTGTATCCGCCGGAAACCTTCCGGGCACATAGTGAAGGAAGAAAGCAACCGTTTGGGAGGCAGCAGGTTCATTCTGCCCCGCACCTCCGCTCTTACGAGAGTCAGCGGATGACACCGGACTTCTATAAAAAGATACCGAAATCACAGAGTGACCTTCTTCTGAATCACTGGGGTTATGATGTGATGGAAGAATACACGGAGATGATAACCGAGGCCAGATTTCCGGAGAGCTGCCGGGTTTTAGATGTTGCAACGGGAACCGGTCGCGCGCTTTCTATTCTCGTCCGCCTTGGTTTTCAGGTGGTTACGGGGGACATCAGCTTTCAGGGGAAACACGATGCTGACAAACGGGTTACCCCGATGTACTACCACCGTGTGCAGTATGTGAAGCTTGATCTTGAGCGGGCGCCTTTTGCCGATAACAGTGTTGATTATATTGTCTGTATGAATACGCTGCACGAGCTTGATAATCCGAATGCCTGTCTGGATGAAATTTTCAGATTTCACTCACCGGGCGGAACTCTGCTGATTGCAGACTTTAACGCTGAAGGGATGGATATAATGGATAAGCTGCACATCGTGAAAAATGGCGAACGGCATCCAAAAGGTAAAAGTTCGCTCAGAGAGCTTGAGTGCCGCCTTAAGGAGAGATATACTTCAATCAGTGAGTTTCATACGAGGATGAACAGGGGATTTATTGCAACAGGAAAAAAAGACCCTTCAGCCGAACCGCTTCAGGATGGATAATCTATTTCCCGTAAAGGCAGCCCTCCCTTTTACCGTTCACACCTACGATATAGATGCCGCCGGTCATGTGAATAATGTTGTATATATACGCTGGCTTGAAGATTTACGCAACCTGATAGTTGAGGGCACGTTCGGGTTTAAACATCTGATTGAAACACATCACTATTTAGTAGTAATCTCAACCGAAGCAAAATACCGCAAGCAAATCAGCTTGTTTGACCGTCCGGAAGGGGAGATGACCCTGACCGGTGTGAAACATGGTATATATGAGCTGAGGGCGGTGATAACCGTGAACGGGAGAACTTCATTCAGCGCTGTGCAAAAATGTGTGGTGATCAATACCAAAACCGGTACCATGTTTACCGGAAAAACTGACGGGTTTAAACTCCCTTCGGAAATGCCGTACTAATTTTTTTTACAAAGGAAGAAAATGGATACCAAGAAAATGGGTTTTAACACAAAACTGATTCACAGCGGAGAAATAAGAGATCAGTTTGGAAGCGCAACCGTACCCATCTATCAGACCTCAACTTTCAGATTTGAAAGCGCGCAGCACGGTGCAGACTGTTTCGCCGGTCTGAGTAACGGATTTATTTACAGCCGCATAGCCAACCCGACTATCCGGTCATTTGAGCAAAGTATAGCCGAGCTTGAAAACGGCTATGACGGAATAGCTACCAGCAGCGGCATGGGGGCAATCACCAGCGTATATATGGCGCTGCTCGGAGCGGGGAGCCACATCATAGGCACAGCTTCGGTTTACGGACCGGCAAGAGCAGTGCTGGAAAAGGATTTTGCGCGCTTTGGTGTGACCTCCGATTTCTGCAACACTTCTGATCTGGACGCAATAAAAAAACTGATTAAACCAAACACAAAAGTTTTATATATCGAAACTCCGGCCAACCCGACCATGGAAATTACCGATATTGCTGCCTGCGCGCAGATAGCGCATGAGAAGGGTTTGATTCTGGTCGTTGACAACACTTTTGCCACACCACTGTATCAGAGGCCGCTTGATCTTGGCGCGGATGTGGTTCTTCATTCGGTAACCAAATATATAAACGGACACGCTGATATTGTCGGCGGCATTGTTGTAACCCGCGAAAAGAAGCTGTATGACAGTATCCGCCATACAATGGTATATATGGGGTGCAATATGGATCCGCATCAGGCATATCTTGCTATCCGCGGGATGAAGACCCTTGCGCTGCGTGTTGAGCGGAATCAGCAGAACGCGATGCAGGTTGCCGGGTATCTTGAGAATCATCCTAAGGTTGCATGGGTGCATTATCCGGGACTGAAATCACATCCGCAGTATGATCTTGCAAGAAAGCAAATGAGCGGACCGGGTTCGATGATCTCCTTCGGCGTGAAGGGAACAGAGAAATCTGGCAGATGCGGATTCACCGCCGGGAAAACACTGATGAACTCTGTTAAGATTGCTATGCTCGCTGTGTCGCTCGGAGGTGTTGAAACACTGATTCAGCATCCGGCCTCTATGACCCATGCAGCAGTGGGCCGCGAAGACAAACTGAAAGCAGGAATCACTGATGACCTGGTGCGCCTTTCAGTAGGAATTGAAGATGTGGAAGACATCATAGCAGACCTTGAACAGGCATTAGAAAAAGTCTGAAGTGAAGTATGAATTGTGAAGTATTAATTGTGAATCGTGAATTGATATTCGTACATTTAAATAGACTACTAATTACTAACTACTCATTACTAATTACATGAATGCTGTCCAGGATTTTTACCCTGATGATGCCGCGCACTGTTATGGCTGCGGTAAACTTAATGAACATGGTCACCAGATAAAAAGCTATTGGGAAGGGGAGCAGACTGTTGCACGCTTCACACCAAAGGAATATCACACAGCCATTCCGGGCTTTGTTTATGGCGGTTTAATTGCCTCATTGATTGACTGCCACGGTACCGGTTCAGCAGCACTACAGGCATATAAAAATGAGAACAGAGAATTGGGAACAGACCCGGCGTTTCGTTTTGTTACTGCATCGCTGCAGGTTGATTATCTGAAGCCAACTCCGCTCGGTCCGGTGCTTGAGCTGCGCGGCACCATTGTTGAAAATAAGGGAAAGAAAATCATTACTGAAATCACGCTGAGCGCAAATAGCGTAGTAACCGCAAAAGGAAAAGTAATAGCGGTAATGCTGCCGGAAAACTTCGGTCGGTAATACAGAGAATTACGGACTGTATATACATTGCGCGTTATACTTCGCGGTGGTGATTAAAATTCGCGCTGAGAAATCAGAATATATTACAACTCCACACCTCCTGTGTGAAACAGCAATAGAAAAACTATTAACAAAATATCTATTAAAGAGGCGTGTTTTTCGAAAAATTGTACACTGTAAATAGTTCATTGTACATTGCTTCAGGATTCCCTATCTTTCTCCTCTTCCCGAACAAAATTTTTCAACGGTCTTTTTTATAAACTTCAATTCCCGCAAAAAAATGGAAAAACCCAAAACCTATTGCGAATTCGTAAAATCACTTCCTCCGGATGATCTTCACCGTATCTACCATGATACCGCTTATGGTTTTCCCCTTGAGGATGATAACGAACTATTTGGACGTCTTGTGCTGGAGATTAATCAGGCGGGGCTGAGCTGGACCACCATCCTAAAAAAGCAGGCGAATTTCAGAAAAGCGTATAACAGATTTTCGGTTAAAAAAGTAGCTGCTTACGGTGATGAAGACCGACAGCGTTTGCTTAATGACGCGGGAATTATCCGTAACCGGCTAAAAATTAATGCCGCAATTCATAATGCCGGTGTTATACTGGAACTGAAAAAGGATTACGGTTCATTCAAAAACTGGTTAGACAAACATTATCCCTTGAGCAGGGAAGAGTGGACAAAGCTCTTTAAGAAAACCTTTACCTTCACCGGAGGTGAGATAGTGAATGAATTCCTGATGAGCACTGGCTATCTTCCCGGTGCTCATACAAAGAACTGCCCGGTATTTAAAAAATTAAGATGAAGAATGAAAAATAAAGAATGAAGAATGAAATAGACGTAAACAGAAGAGCTGGAAGTCCTTTCATTCCTTTAGGTCCTTAGTGTCTTTAAAAATCAATTTAGCTGACTAATAATTAAAGGAGGCAAACCCTATGAAAAAAGATCTTACAGCCAAACAGCGTGATGAGCTGCTGGGCGTGTTAAAAACCCGCTTTGAAAAAAACATGAAACGCCACGAAGGCATTAAGTGGGAAGCGATTGAAAAAAAACTTAATGCTGCTGTCCTAAAGCTCTGTTCCCTCTTTGAAATGGAACAAACCGGAGGTGAGCCGGATGTAGTTGGCTATGATGCAAAAACAAAGGAATATATATTCACAGACTGTTCGGCAGAGTCCCCCTCAGGCCGGCGGAGCTTATGTTATGATCCAGAGGCATTGGCCTCCAGAAAAGAGAACAAACCCGGCGGCAGCGCGATTGGTATGGCTGCAGAAATGGGCATTGAGCTTCTGACAGAGGAGCAGTATTTTGATCTGCAGAAGCTGGGTAAGTTTGACACAAAAACCTCAAGCTGGTTAAAAACTCCGGCTGAGCAAAGAATACACGGCGGAGCGATTTTCGGTGACCGCCGTTATGAGAGAGTATTTATATATCACAACGGAGCAGAGTCTTACTACGCAGCGAGGGGATTCAGAGGGACAATAAGAATATAATTAGTAATGAGTAGTTAGCAATTAGTAATGAGGCGGCGGTGCTCAGCATATATACAGCTATGTTGCCGGTGCCTCAGTGATTCGAGCAAAGCAATAAAGTAATTGATAGTGGACAATGGAGAATAAAAAAACTAAAAAACACATTTTCAACAGAGTCCCCGGGTGCAGCACGTGCAAAGTTAATGCCGAGCAACGCCGAGTGTTAAAGTACTCGTTCTCAAACTTTTAACTTTTCTCTTTTAACTTTTAACTCTTTCCCCCATTATTCACTCTTAATTTTTAATTAAAGTTTAGTCTCCGCTTTGTTTCTTAAAGAGTATCATTCTCATCAGAAGAACAACAACCATATACATTACTGCTGCGTCTGCCATCCGAAAGCCGCCCGTGAGGGTAAGTTCGGGAAAAGATTCGGGTAGCTGTTTCATCCCGTAGAGGGCAAGACCATAACCGGTCAGGAGCATAGCGAGGATGATTCCCTTAACAGTCTTAAGGTATTTTATGGAAATTCCTTTGATGAGGGAAATTCCGGCAAAGAAGAGAAAACCAATAGAAACGGGGAATAAAATACCCAGGAGTGTTTTTGCGGCTGCCAAAGAAGCGGAGCCCCCGCAGCTTTCCCATGAGCAGATCAGAGCACCGGTTTCGGAGGAGCGCATCCCCTCAATGGCGACCACAAATATTTCTCCCCCCTTCGTTTCCGCAATATAAAGAGGAAGCTGCAGCACCGCCTCGGTTAGCCAGGGCAGTGGCAGGATGGCAAGGTAAAGGAAAATCCGCACCTTGTTGGAAAAGGAAAACTCGCGAAAGTTCATGGTATCTGTGCCGGGGTAAAAAACCGTTATTTTTCTATACTAAATATAGTAAACCCGTGCTGCAGGAGGGTATCCGGGCTGAAGAAACTTACTCCGGCGGGCTATTTTCTTCAAAACTCTACGAGAGTGAATTTGTATATTTGCCAGATAAATTGAACGTCTTAATCTGTCCGATATGACTAAAATATTAAATCTTTTTCCGACAAGTTCACATCTACCATTCCGATGGTATCCGCTGACGGAAGCATACCGCCGGTTTCTCCGCGAAAAAGCCATTGGTACAGGCGTTTGCATCAGATACCCGGCCGCCGGCAGGCACATCTATCTTGAACGAGGGGTTAACAGAGATTATTTTATTGATAATTTTCTGGTAAGCGGAATGGATGTGTATCTGGGTAAAATATACTGCACTGTGGAATTTGATAACATTATTTGTATGTGCAGCCGTGAAGTCAGGCAGTCAGTATATGACGCAATACAGTCCGCACCTCAAACCAAATGGGCTCCGTTCATCAGCAACAACAAACTCTTTGAGCTTTTTGAAAACGATCTGAATGATGATCTGGAAAAGATGAGTAGGAATATTGAGAAAATAGGTTATAACTCACCGCTTGACCAGCTATCAATTTTAAAGCTGCTCGCGCTGCGCTTTGAGCAGGAATCTGAAGCAAGAAATTTCTTTACTACGATATGTATGCAATATTTGCCGGACATAGATTTTGAGGGCAATATTGAAATGCTCAAAATAGCAAAATACATCTTTAACGAAGAGGATGCAGCTAAAAAGCTGTTATCCCGCATTAAAAAAAGCGAAGAATATGAAGTCAGACGAATTGAGGTGCGGGTAGCAGAGAAATATATGTTTAATAAGCCCATTGAAAGCGGGCGTTTGCTTCGGAGCTGTATTAACGATATTGATTTTGCGAATATACACCTGAACAATATCCGCCATCTCTGTATGTATTTCGATTTTGCTCTGGCTCATGAACTTTGGAAGAAAGCCGACATATCTAATATAGCTGTTGAAAACTTTCTTAATATCGCGATATTGGCTGAGTACCAGCTAGATCGCAAAAAAGATGCAGATACGTTTGCAGGGGCTGCAAAAAATAGTGTGGGTAGTTTTGATGATACAATTTCGTTTCTACGGTATGTTATTAAAACCGGCAGAGAAAAGAAGTTTCTTTATCAATTGTTTACTAAGTATCCGAGAATATATCCGGTCAGCAATAGCATTACAGTCGAGTATTTAAAATCTCTAAAATATGGGCTTGAGGACTTTGATGAATATGCACGGGTAAAAAGAGAGATTCTGAAAGAGGAAACATTAACAATGCTTTTGCTTGATATTGCAGAAGCTCTTTACTATTTTGATGCCACCCTTGAAGATCTTGATGAGTATTATCTTGAAGCAAAAAAACGCG
>JADLAF010000053.1 GCA_020848375.1 Ignavibacteriaceae bacterium | reverse complement strand
CGATAGTGGTGGAGTATCCTGACTCAGAAAATGCAAAAGTCATTATTGAAATAGCACAAAATCTTGCGGCTCAGATAAGCATCAAAAATATAGATGCTGCATCAAAACCTAAGATGGAAATTGTAATAGAAGAATGAATTTAGAAGAACGGGTACAAAAAGCGCTCGAAACGGTCCGCCCTTATCTGAATGCAGACGGCGGAGATGTAGAGCTAATAAATATATCCCCTGACGGAATCGTGAAAGTTAAACTGACGGGGGCATGCAGCTCATGCCCTATGTCGCAGATGACTTTACGCGCGGGCGTTGAGCGTGCTCTGATACGCGAGGTTCCCGGAATCCGTCGTGTTGAGGCAGTGTAAGAAGAGTCTCAAAGGAAAGTACCCCGCCAATGCTGATGCAGTACAGAAAAACAGTTTTATTTGCAGCCGCGGGTATTTTTGCCGCGGGGATTATCTACATATACTCACAGCTTTTCCTGCTGCTGGCAGTCTCACTGCTTATAGCACTGGTGCTTGATCCTGTAGTTGCCATCTTTGAAAAACAAAGAATGACCCGGACCACAGCGGTCTTTACTGTGCTCTCAGGACTATCGGTTCTGATATATACCGGGCTCACGCTGCTGCTGCCGGCGCTGGTTGAACAGTCAGGCGCGCTCATTACTACTCTTAAAGGTATTTCGGTGCAAACTGAAATTTCCAAGCTCGAAGCAACCATCCACCAGATTTTCCCCTTTCTTGAACGCGATTTTATCGCGAACCGTCTGGAGACCATAATCAGCGGGGCAATCGAAAATATCTTCAATCAGTTTGCAGGAATTGTTACCAATGTTTTTTCCGTTCTGGCTGTTCTTGTCATCCTTCCTTTTACAACATTTTTCTTCCTGAAAGACAAAGACCTGATCATCAAGAATATCCTTGATATCATGCCAAATAAATATTTTGAAATGTCGTTTTATATAAGCCGCAAGGTATCCAACCAGTTAAGCAGATATGTGCGCGGCTGGGTATTAGATGCACTCTTTGTGGGTCTGGCCTGTGGGCTTGGGTTTTACTTTTTAGGGATAAACAATTACGTGACGCTTGGCATTATTGCAGGACTGGGGCATCTTGTGCCTTATTTCGGACCAATAATAGGAGGGTTGCCAGCACTGTTTATTTCTATACTGCAGTTCGGTGATCTTTCGCACGCGCCTCAGATTCTCCTGGTGATGGGAATTATCTATGTAGCTGATAACGGATTTGTTCAGCCGTATGTGTTTTCAAAGAGCGTGAATATGCACCCGGTTGCAATTATAACTTTAATCGTAGCCGGAGGATTAACCGGCGGTGTATTTGGTATGCTCCTGGCGGTTCCGGCAGTTACCGTTGTAAGAACTTTTATTACAGAGATATATGCGGGGTTTAAGAATTACAGGATAACGAGGGTGAATTATGAATTATGAAGTATCAATTAGGTAAACATGAAATGGGGCAGAGCATTTTTGAACACCCGGAATTAATTGCACGCCTGATATAAAAAGAGTACAGCGCACGAGATCTGTCCCCAGGGTTTTTATTCCTCGAGGCGACGTATTATTTCGGCTGAGTTTACTCCGTCAGCTTCTGCCGTGAAATTGGTTATGATACGGTGTCTCAGTACGGGTTTCATTGCAAATCGGACATCGTCTTCTGAGGGGGTAAATCTGCCGTTGATAATTGCATTCGCTTTGGCCGCGAGTATCAGATACTGCGATGCTCTGGGACCGCCTCCCCACCGGACGTAGTCTTTTATATACTGTGGAGCTGTTTCAGACTGTGGTCTGGTTCTGCCAACCATGGTTACGGCAAAGTCTATTACAGAATCTGCAACGGGTACTTTTCTTATCAGTTCCTGAAATCCGATTAGTTGTGCACCGCTCACCGCAACTGATGGGGCAGATGTAAGCATCCCTGTTGTACTTCTTACAATTTCCTTTTCCTCTTCATAAGCAGGATAATCAAGCCAAAGGTTGAACATAAACCGGTCAAGCTGTGCTTCAGGCAGTGGGTAGGTTCCTTCCTGCTCAATGGGGTTCTGTGTCGCGAGCACAAAGAAAGGTTCATCCAATGTATAGGTCTTACCCGCAACGGTTATGCGGTGCTCTTGCATTGCCTCAAGAAGTGCGGATTGAGTTTTGGGAGGCGTGCGGTTAATTTCATCCGCAAGAATTACGTTTGCAAAGAGAGGACCTGGTATGAACCGGAAATTTCTTTTCTTGGTTATCTGATCTTCTTCAATGATTTCAGTGCCGCATATATCAGAAGGCATCAGATCAGGGGTAAACTGGATACGACTGAACTTAAGATCAGTAACCTGAGAAAAAGTTTTGATGAGAAGTGTTTTTGCCAGACCAGGCACACCAACAAGCAGGCAATGTCCTTTGCAAAGCATCGAGATCAGAAGCTGATCGATAACAGCATCCTGGCCGATAATAACCTTTCCGATTTCTTTTTTGATTGATGCAATGGCACCGGTAAGGTGTTCTGCCTGTTTTACATCATCCTGCATAGTATCACCCTCGTGCTGCTTCATCAGATTTTAATTTCCCAGAAAATTCTTGATTTTAATTCAGTTAAAAACTCAGCATACAGACGCTGTTTTTTGTATTCATCAGAAAGTTTTTTCAAATCGGTGTAGTCAACCTCAATGTCAGGTTTGTGCTGAGCCATTCTTTTTTCGACCCACACAATGTGATAACCATAATTAATCTGGCTGACATTAATGCGCTTCGGGTAGCTAATATCCCCTTCTCTGGTTTTTGTTACAATATCGAGGAGGTTTTTGTCAAGCTGCTCCATATAAAAAGTACCGAGAACTCCGCCGAAGTCTTTTGTTTCAGGATCATCAGAATACTTACGTGCAAACTCAGCGAACTGACCACTGCCTTTTAGAATACTGTCCCTTACTGAGGTTAAAAAATCAATTGCATCAAGATCAGCTTCGTCATCAGCTTTTATTTTAATAAGGATGTGGCGCGAGCTAATTGACTCTCCGCGGCGGTCCATAAGCTGAATGATATGATAACCTACGGGAGACTCAACAACATCAGAAAGTTCATTTATTTCAAGAGCAAAAGCAGCGGATTCAAACTCAGGATAAAATACACCGCGTTTCACATAACCAAGGTCACCACCTGCGGCAGCACTTCCGGGGTCTTCAGAATATTTTTTCGCCATTTCAGAAAAATCCGCACCGGCTTTAATCGAGTCGAGAATTGCCTTAGCCAGATCGAAGTATTTCTGTTTGAGTGCTTCAGAGGTCTGAGGATTTCGGAAGATGTGCGAGAGCTTAACTTTTTCAGGTATGACTCCAAGACTATCCTGAAACTTAGTAAAAAATTCTTCAACCTCACGTCTTGATGATTCAATCATGCCGAATTTTTTTTCCTGCATACGGTTCACAAGAATTTCCTTGCGTACGTTGTCTCGAATCTCACGGCGAATCTTTTCCATGGACATACCATACATCTGCTCAACTTTTTCTTTTGAACCAACCTGAGAGATAATAGTCTCAAGCTGATAATCAATCTGTCGGCGGACTTCTTCTTCGCTGACAACTATTGAGTCAAGGAGCGCCTGAGCATAGAGGAGTTTTTCCTCTATCATCGCGTTAAGCACCTGGTTGCGGAGATTTGGGCTGGCGGGGTCAATTTTCCGCTGATTGGCGACCATGTTCACCTGAAAATCCAGTTCACTTTTGAGGATGATTTCGTTGTCAACTATGGCAACAATTTTATCAATCACATCCTGTGCGGGAACAGTGAGAGCAAATGAGAAGAAAAGAAGGAACAGTATTTTTTTCATAAACAATTTATTTTATTTCAATTTCACCTGATGAATAAAGCTCATCCATCAGTTTTTTTAAGAGAATTTTCCGTTGTGCATCTTTATACAATTCTTTAACCAGTGAAGATATGACGCTCAGCGGCGGCACATCGTTCCTCTGGTATTTTTCCTTAAGCTGAACTATAGTGTACTCTCCGGGTCGAACGGAGAAAATCATACTGATCTCGCCGTGAGAAAAGTTCTCAAGAAACTTCCTGGTCTGAAAATCTGAAGTTTCAAAATCATGTTCGAACACGTCAACCTGTGAAGCGAGAATTGAAGCCGGTTTAGGGAAGGTTTTAACCACCCGTTCCCACGGCTCAGTAAATAACCGTTCTCTGAACATAACCGCTCCGTCTTCGCTGCTGAGGGTGGCTCTGTTAAATAGAAAGCCGGTGCTGTTAAGCCGGAATGCATCCTTCATGGAGGTGTAAAAAAGAGTAAGCTCTTCTTCCGAGGGCTCCTGAAATGAATCACCGAAATACTTCTCCAGATACATTGAAACAGCCATCTGCCGTTTCGCCTGAGTGAGTTTCAGCGAAAACTCTTTCTCCTGTGTAATGCCTGTTTTTTCGGCTTTCTGATAAAGCAATTCCTGGTCAACCCAGGCGCGTATATATTCATCACGGCCAGACCGGCCGACTGATGCAGTATCAATGACGGCTGACAGTTCAGCTTCTGTCAGCCGTGTATCATTAACTCTGGCTATATATCCTGTTTTATCTTCTTTCTTATCGCATCCGGAGAAGGAAAAAAGAAAGAATGAAACAAGGAGAAAATTAGTTAGCGCTGCCTTTGAACGCTGATTCAAGTTTTTCGTAATATCTGACCGGGTTAAAATCTTTTTCAAGTGACTCAATATACGCCTTTTCAAGACGTTTACTCTCTTCTTCCTGGAATGCGCCGCTTACCTCAGCACGGGCTTCATCAAAGCTCTTTTCGCGCGCCGGGTCTTTTCTGATAAGTTTAATAATAGAAAAACCGCCGGTCACTGCGAATGGTGCACTATAGTCCCCCTCCTTAGAAAGCTTCCATGCCTCCGTTGACTGCTGAGAAGAGTTAACATTCAGTATCTGAAACTTTCCTGCTTTTTCCTTATAGCCCGGACGTTCGGTAAACTTAGAAGCAAGTGAATCAAATGGCTCGCCGTTCTTAAGCATTTGATAATAGACATTGATTACGGAATCTGACTTCGAAAAGATTTCAGCGAACTCAACTCTGTTTTCGAAACGGTATTTTTCACGTACTTTTTCCCAGAAGGAGTAGAGCCGGGTGCTGTCGAGAACAATTTTGCTCCAGACTTCCTCGTCCTGCAGCTTAAAGATGTAAATGCCATTTTTGTAGTCAGCCATCAGCTCTGAAAAATCGCTGTTGGTTTTTTCGAGGTTAAGAGCATCAATTTCGATAACTCTCTCACCACCGAATTTCTTGAGACCTTCTTCAATAAACGCACGGTTTATATAGCGGTTTATAAATTCATTCAGGGGCAGAATTGATTCCATAAATTCATTTACGGAAAACCGGGTAGTGCCGATGTTTATAATTGGTTTGGCTTTTAGTTCGGTCCAGTCAGCGTTCCGGTACTCATCATTAGCGCGGGTGCTGTCTGCCTTTTTGGCAAGTTCGTCAACAACTGATTCGTTAACCGAGTAGTTATATTTAAGTTTAAGATTATCTATCAGCTTGGTATAATCACGCTCATAGCGGGTGTTTTTATATATACGCTTGAGGTTCTCCTTATCTTCTTCAAACGAAGGATATGGTTTGCGTTCGGTAACTTTTATGATATGGTAACCGTATCCAGTTTTAATAACACCGGAAACCTGACCGGGGAGGAGATTAAAAGCAGTTTCATCAAACTCTTTAACCATCATTCTTCTTTCAAAAAAACCCAGATCACCGCCATTGCGGGCTGTTCCCTGATCTTCTGAATGCTGAACAGCAAGTTCAGCAAAATCAGCGCCGTTCATAACCGCCTGATAAAGACTGTCTATTTTTGCCTTAGCCGCAACTGAGTCAGAGTTACCGTCAGCGTCAAAAAAATCAACCATGATGTGACTTGCTTTAACCTGCGGAATTCTCTCACGAATCTCAGTTACCCTGATAACATGATAACCGTATTTTGTTTTAACCGGTGTGGGATACAACTCACCAACTTTCAGTTCATATACCGGATCTTCAAATTCAGGTATGATAGTGCCCGCGGTGATGAAATAAATATCCCCCCCCTGTTTCTTTGAGTAAGTATCTTCTGAATATTCCTCAGCCAAGGATTCAAAGGACTGACCACCACGGTATTTTGCAATAACATCTTCTGCTTTTTTGCGCGCGGCCTCGTCACCGGCTGAGTCGGGGCGGATCATGATATGACTGACCTTAAACTCTGTCTTTCTCATGTTATACAGTTCAAGCAGTTTAGGTTCAATCAGAAGTTTTTCCTGTATATAAGTCACACCGACCTTTTTCTTGTAGTCAAGAAGTTCTGCCTGCATTTCTTTATCAGCATCATAACCTCTTCTTCCGGCATCCTTCAGTTTCATGCTGAAGTTTACATAGAGGTCAAGGAAGTTTTTGTAAGCCGCCAGTGAATCATCTTTTGCTTTGTCCGTTCCGCCGGAATTTTTAGCGTAAGCTTTTTCGAATTCAGCCATGGTTATCTGAGAATCACCGTATGTCGCTACGACAATCTTCGAATGTTCAGGCGAGCAGCCGTAGAGGAAAATTCCTGACAAAACGAGGAAAATGAATCTTTTTAACTTGGGCATCGTATGGTTCTCCGAAATTCGTTAATCTTAAAAAAATACAAACCCAAATATGCCTCAAAAAGGGCAATTAAATCAATGCAAAAGAAATATGAAGTTTGAAGCTGGAGTTATGAAGTTAGAAGTTAGAAGTTGGATGTGGGAATTAAGAATCATGAATTATGAATATTGGTGGGAAAGTGGTCAAAATGGTCAAAAATCAGTGAAAAACCGGCTAATTTGAGTGAAATTTTTCAAAAACTGAGCTTTTTGGGAAGAATTGCAGATTTGTAAACCCACTGGATTTCACGCGTTGTCTGCACTCTGGCGTTTTGTTTTGGCTATTAACAACCTTG
Source organism: Ignavibacteriaceae bacterium (assembly GCA_020848375.1). Taxonomy (GTDB): domain Bacteria; phylum Bacteroidota; class Ignavibacteria; order Ignavibacteriales; family Ignavibacteriaceae; genus H2-BAC3. The sequence goes on along the minus strand of JADLAF010000053.1, from coordinate 8,156 downwards.
AAAGGGTTCTCCTAAATTGGCTCCGGAAAACCGGGGAAGAAGATTAATGTTATCTTCCTCCCCGGGTAAAACTTAACCTTTTACTTAAGGTAGGTCATCTTAAGAGATTGACTGATAGTATTGCCCTCCAGCCCCTGAAACACTGCCCTTGCAAAGTAGATGCCCGCAGGCAGTTCTGTTGGGGTGAAATCTGCCGTAAACTGACCAGGCGTTACCGAACCGCTGTATAGGACCGCTGCGCGTTCACCTGTTACATTGAATATTTCAACTGTCAGATTTCCGCTTTCAGGGATGTTGGCTGAAATCCGGGTTGACGGGTTAAACGGATTTGGGTAATTCTGCAATAAGCTGAATTCAGCCGGCAGAGTGTTATCAATCTCGATTTCAGGCAGATAACGAAACGAGCCGCCAAAATCAATCTGTTTTACTCGGACGAAGATCTTCCGGGAACTGGTATTCAGTGCAAAATTAGAGCGGTATTCCCGAAGTTGAATTGTGGTGCCGGAACCTTCAATAAAACCAGCCGTTGTCCAGTTGATGCGATCAAAAGAGTACTCAGGTTCAAATCCGTAGTTATTACTTTCTGAGGTTGTCTGCCATTCGAGAAAAAGTGTACCAGATATATATGAACCCCGCATGGTCCACCCCTCAACAGGAGTTACAAAGTAAGAGATAGCGGAAAGTGCGTTTACAATTCCCCATCCCATTTCGCGGTTGGGGTTTGAGGCATTATTTGCGGTATTCCGTAAAGCATCTCTCACCTGCATCGGCGTAAGAGTCGGGTTAACCGAAAGAACCAGTGCCGCAACTCCGGCCGCAAGCGGGCAGCTAAATGAGGTACCGCTCGAAGTTGAATACGTAGTATTACTGTAAGTTGAAGCAACAACCACCGAGCTTCCCATGGCCATGATATCCGGTTTCGTACGACCGTCAACGGTATTACCCACACTGCTGAAGGATGAACGGGTCCCGCTAGAGCTAACCGCCCCGACTGCTATTACACTGTCACCGTCAGACGGTGCGCCCAGGGTATTGTGCGTTGAGTGAGTTCCCTCATTGCCGGCACTGTTAAGAACAACAATTCCCTTTTTAACAGCGAGGTCAGCCCCAATTGTAATACGTGCAGTGTTGCCGTCCATAGTCTGCCAGGTATAAGAAGGATAGGGAGAATCAAAACCGATATATCCGAGTGATGTTGAAAAAACCTGAGCGCCGAGACTGTCAGCCCACTCTGCAGCGGCAATCCAGTTGTCTTCTTCAACAGGAGTTTCTGAATCAGTGTTTTCCGTTTTAGCAAGTATATATGTTGATGAAAACGCAGGACCAATCAGACTGCCTTCTTTAAATCCCCCGATGGTTGAAAGTGTCTGTGTGCCGTGAGAACCGGAACCCATATCAGATGAGTCACCTACACCGGGGTCATTATTCACGAAATCCCATTTTGCAATAATATTCATAGTATTGAATGATTCATGGGAAAGCCGGTTAAAACCCGCATCCATAACTGCCACAATAACACCCTGACCTGTGAATCCGAGATTATGAACCTCAGGAACTTTCATCTGATTCAACTGGGCAAACGAACTTCCATAGTTAAAAACATATACATTATCCGGCTGCTTCATAAAGGTGACCGGGGCATCTTCTTCAATACGGGTCAGTTTTTTAAGAAGCACAACGGGATCAGCCAATTTTACAAACGGAAGGGTCTGTATATACTGAAGTTGAGCCGCGGTAGCATAAGCGGAAACCGCGTTAAACCATCGGCTGCGGTGTTTAATCTGAATACCGCACTGTTCAATCCGGCTAATATATACTGCGCTTAAAGGCAGGTCAGTCTCATCATAGGGGAGTGCGCCGGGTGCTGTGACCTTTTTCCTGCGTTCAAGAGACTTTTGTGAAACCGGAGTGTAGTCCGCCTGTTTATACACAGAGAGGTCTCCCTTATCAGTAAAATATATCCAGACAAGATGTTTAGTATCCTGGCTGTTGTCCGCAATGCGGCTTTTCATGAGCGGGGTTAATTTTTCTGAGCTCTGCTGTGCAGCCAATGCTGAACTGAGCATAATAACAGAAAGAACAATAATAATTCTGTTCTTCATTTCCGGATCCTTTATTTTACGATAGTTCCTGATTTAACATTTTTAGCTGTTTCCACAACATCGAGTTTTCCCTCTTCAGTTTCAACAGCGAGAATCATCCCCCGTGATTCAAGCCCCATCAGTTTGGCCGGCTTAAGGTTAGCAACAATCACCACCATCCTGCCGATAAGCTCTTCCGGTTTGTAGTATTTTGCGATACCGGAAACAATCTGACGCTTTACCCCGCCCACTTCAACCTGCAATTTAAGGAGTTTTTCACTTTTGGGTACGTTTTCTGCCTCAAGAACCTTCGCGGTTCTGAGTTTAACCTTACTAAAGTCATCAATGGTTATTTCCTGATCCTCTGGCTGAGAGGGGGCTGCTTCTTTCGGGGTAAGCTGGCTCAGATATTTTTCCAACTGTGAGTCCTCAATTTTCTTAAATAAGATTTCCGGGGTTTTAAGTTCAAGTCCGCCGCGCAGAGGGAAATCACCGCACACTGACCATGCTACTGGTTTAGCGCTGTAGAATTCAAAAATCCGTTTTGTAATCACTGGAATTACAGGGCTAAAGATTTCAGCGATAGTAAGAATCAGCTTAGAACTGATATACAGGGTCGTTCCGCAGGCGGTTTTGTCTGATTTGACCGTTTTCCACGGCTCAGAGTCGTTAAAGTATTTATTGGTTGCGCGGGCGAGGTTCATCATCTCAAGTGTTGCATCCTTCAAACGGTAACGCTCAATAAGTTCAGCAATTTTTGCCGGATAAGCCGCGGCAAGTGCCAGTATTTCACTATCACGTTCATTCAGTTGGCCCGGTTCAGGAAGTTTTCCTTCAAAGTTTTTGTGAATGAAAGTGAGAGTCCTGTTTACCAGATTTCCAAGGATATCTGAAAGTTCGTTGTTATGACGTGCCTGAAAATCCTTCCAAAGAAAATCAGTATCGCGTGCCTCAGGCAGCGAGAGAGCAAGAGCATAGCGCAGTGAATCAGGATCAAAGTCCGCGAGGAACTCTTCCAGTTCAACTCCCCACCCTCTGCTCTTTGAGAACTTTTTTGATTCATAATTAAGAAATTCATTAGCCGGAACGTTTGTCGGCAGTATATATTTGTCTGCATGACAATCATTCCAGGCCATCAGCATTGCAGGGAAAATGATGGTATGAAACACAACATTATCCTTGCCTATAAAGGCGGTGTACTTGGTGTCAGGATTCTGCCAGAATTCTTTCCAGAGGTCAGGAGTTCCTCTCTCTTCAGAAAGCTGCATGGTAGCGGATATATATCCGAGCACTGCTTCAAACCAGACATAAAGTACCTTACCATGAGAGTTTTCCAGAGGAACCGCAACACCCCAGTCCAGGTCGCGAGTATAAGCCCTTTCCCTAAGACCTCCTTTAAGCCATCCGCGGCAATACTGAAGAACGTTTTCCTTCCAGCCGTATTTTTCATCGGCTTCTTTTATATAAGACTCCAGCCGCTCCTGGAATTTTTCCAGAGGGAAATACCAGTGTGAGGTTTCTTTAAGAACAGGGCGCTGACCGGTTATTTTTGAAACCGGATTGATAAGTGTATTCGGATCGTAAAGCGCCCCGCAGTTTTCACATTCATCACTTCTTGCACTCTCGTAACCGCAGTTGGGGCAAACCCCTTCGACGTACCGGTCTGGAAGGAACATTCCGGCTTTATCATCAAAGAACTGCATGGTTTTGCGCTCGCTCAGAAGACCGTTTTTATGATATTCAAGGAAAAATTCTTTGGCGACCTGATGATGTTTTTCGGTACTCGTGCGGGAATAGATGTCAAAATCCATCCCTAACTTTTCAAATGCTTCCTTATTTGCGTTGTGAAAACGGTCAATAATAACTTTGGGCTTTACGCCTTCTTTGTCAGCAGTAATTGTAATAGGTACGCCATGTTCATCTGATCCGCAGACAAATAGTACATCTGCTCCGGTTAATCGTTTATACCGGACAAAAATATCAGCAGGAAGGTAAGCCCCGCCCAGATGACCAAGGTGAATTTTACCATTGGCGTAAGGAAGAGCGGCAGTTACCAGTATTTTTTCACCGTTCAAGGGTAATTCCGTAATTTTCGAATTCCAAATTTTAAATATAACCAGAAATAAGGACAGGATTTTCCGCCACAACATGACTTTATACACCTCTTTACTCCTTAGATTCTTGCTTGTCGCTTTACTGACCTTCACCTCATTCCAGACCGAGGCACAAAACCGGAAACAGGGGTGGGAGCTTCTTCCCGATGGTCTCAATTTCCTTCCTTTGCGGGGTAACGCACAGGAGGCAAAGTTGGGGGTACTTTACTTTACCGCTACTTCTAATCTCAAAGTAGATATGGGAAACTCGATTGACCTTTTGGGGTATCATCAGCCATTCCAGGAGGAAGGGTTCATCTCCGCGGGTGTTGAATTCATGGCTTATGCCTATTCAACAAGCTATAAAGGGTATCGGCTCCAGATTGACGCAATTGACGGGTTTTTCGGCGGAAACGTCACTTACAGGATTCCGGACGGAAAGGATACTCAATATTGGCGTTTCCGCTACATCCATAATAGTGCTCATTTGGTGGATGGTGCGTTCGATACCGGTACTCTCTGGTGGAAGGAAAACCGCCTACCCATCCCCTATACCCGTGATTTCGCTGAAATTCTCTATACCTTTGATAAAGACTATCAGCCCTCCGCGGTGCGCTATTACGCAGGGACAAGTTATTCCGTTCTGAGAAGGCCGGATGAGCTAAGAAGAGCTTCATTTATCGCAGGAGCCGAATATCATCACCCGGAACTCTTTGGCACATTTATGAGCCAGCCGGTAAATTTTTTCCTCATATTAAATTCTACTATTGCCGGATTACCCAGGTACACCGTTTCAACCCATGCTCAGGCAGGGGTCAAATTTGGAAGATGGATCGAAAAAGGTGTCCTCTTTTATCTTTCGTACTTCGCCGGTAATGATGTATTCAGTGAATACTATGCTCAGCGGGTCAGACGGCTGGGGATTGGCTTCACGGTAGATTTTCCCGGATAGCATCTGAACCAAACAGACACATATCCGGTTTACTTAAGTAATAAAGCAAGAATTGAACTTGGATAACGAAAAAATAATAGAAGTCAGCGGTCTTACAAAGGTTTTTAAGGAACTGACCGCGGTTAATAACCTTACCCTTAACGTATATAAAGGGGACGTATTCGGGTTTCTCGGACCAAACGGTGCAGGTAAAAGCACTACCATCCGGATGCTCCTTTCACTTATCAGACCAACAAGCGGAGCCATTAAAATATTCGGGCTTCCGCTGCTTACACACCGCGACGATATTCTCAGAAGAATTGGAGCGATTGTAGAGAAACCGGATTTTTATGGATATCTTTCTGCCTACCGGAATCTTGAAATCCTCGGCAGCATATCCGGCTGTGATACCTCAAAGAAAAGAATCATGGAAATTCTTGAACTGGTGGGGCTTGAGAAAAGATATAAAAGTAAGGTTAAAACGTATTCACACGGAATGAAACAGCGGCTCGGAATTGCTCAGGCCCTGCTGCATAACCCCGATCTTATTATTCTTGATGAACCGACAACCGGACTTGACCCGCAGGGAATGAAAGAGATTCGCGACTTAATTATCCATCTGAGCCGCGACCAGAAGAAGACCATTTTTCTTTCGTCACACATCCTTTATGAGGTAGAACTGGTTGCAAACAGAATGGTTATCCTTAACAAGGGAACAACAGTTATTGAAGGCGCGGTTCAGGATTTACTTGATGCCACCCACCTGAACGTAACATTTGAAGTTGATGATGTAGTAAAAGCAGAAAACATATTGAAAAATCATTTCCCATCCATACCGGTTGATTCGATAACAACAGGTAAAATTCTGCTTCGAAGCGGCAGAGAGGATATCTCGCTGATCAACAGAGCTTTTATCGAAAGCGGATTAGCTGTTTCAGAGATCAGCCCTAAAAAATCGCTTGAAGAGTATTTCCTTAAACTTACGGAGGTATCAGAGAAATGATTACTTTACTCCGTATAGAATTGTTTAAGATATTTAGCAAGTGGCGTTCGTATATAGGATTTATAGCTATAGGCGTGCTGGTCCCTGTCATCCAGATCGACCTGATGCTCAGAGGTCAGCAATACCTTGAATTCCTTACCCAGAACCTGCAGCAGAATTTTGTTTTTGTAGGTAATTTCCTGAATGGATATCTTATCGGGAATATTGTTCTTAATGCCCTGCTGCTACAGATTCCGTTCCTGATAACACTTGTCGCAGGAGATCTTCTCGCCGGTGAGGCAACTGCCGGAACTTACCGTATGCTTCTGACACGACCGGTTTCAAGAACTAAAGTTATCCTGTCAAAATTTCTTGCCGGCATCATTTACACAAATCTGATTTTAGTCTGGCTCGCGCTGATCAGTCTGGGTCTGAGTATTCTGCTTTTCGGAACAGGAGAACTGATTGTTATCGCGGAAACCATCACCATCTTCGCGAAGGATGATATAGTCTGGCGGTTTGCTCTGGCATACGGATATGCCGCGCTGAGCATGAGTGTTGTTACTGCGCTTGGTTTTATGTTTTCATCTCTTGTTGAAAACGCGATAGGTCCCATAGTTGCCACACTTGCGATAATTATTGTATTTCTCATACTCCAGAGTATCAATCTTGAATTTTTCGCCTTCATCAGACCATATCTGTTCACTTCTTATCTGCACAAGTGGCGGGTCTTTTTCACGGAACCGATTGACTACTCCGAACTTGGAACGGCCATCGCAGTAATGACCGGTCATATTGCCACATTCTTTTTAATTACCTTATATATCTTTAAGAAAAAGGATATCCAGAGCTGATGTTTACACGCAAACTAATTTTACCCTTTTTACTAATAGTTTCATTTTCATCTTTTCTCGGCGCTCAGGATGCACAGAAGATTCTTGATAGGGTAAAAGACCGTTACAATAAGGTGCGAGACTACTCCGCCGATATTACTGTTGATATTGACATTGAGTTTCTGAAAACACCAAAAGTTGAAGGCAAACTCTTTTTTAAGCAGCCGGACAAGATGAAAATTAAATCTGACGGTTTTGCGCTCCTTCCTAAAGAGGGATTTAATATATCCCCGGGCTCGCTGCTTAAAGACAATTATACTTCAATTTATGAAAAGGAAGAAAACATTGACGGAATAAAACTTTCCCGTCTGAAAGTTATTCCGATGGGTGACTCCTCAAACGTTATTCTTTCAACCGTATGGGTTGATGAGGTACAATCTGTTATAAGGAAGATTGAGTCAACAACAAAAAAATCAGGTACCTTTACTATACTGCTAACTTATAACGAATCATTCCTTGGTAAGTATCCCCTCCCCTCTTCGATGGAATTCAGTTTTGATGTTTCAAGTCTGAATATCCCTCGCGGATTTGCAAGTGAAACTCCCCAAAAGGACGATAAGAAAAAGGATAAAAAAGACAAGTTAACTAAGGGCAGTGTTTTAGTAACTTACAAAAATTACAAGGTAAACAGCGGTTTGAGTGATTCAGTATTTGATGATGAAGAGAAAAAGAAAAAATAGCAGCAAGTTAAAAGTGAAAAGTTGAAAGTTTTCAAACTGTCAATTTTACAAGGAGTTCCCATCCGTTTTTAGTTCGCACTGCTTTAGCATTCGTTAAATTTGCGTGCCATCAATACAGTAAAAAGCAGGGGATGAAAATTTCACCTAAAAAAAAACGGAGGCAGTTTTTATATGCCTCCGCTTTTTATTTAATCGTTAACTTATTAACCGTTACTGATCAATTTGTATTTCCGGTTTACTTCAGGAAAATCATTTTCTTTGTCTGTATGAAACTGCCGGCAGTAATTCTGTAGATATAAGACCCGGCTGCCACAACTTCACCATTGCCGTTGTCACCGTTCCATTTTATGGAATAAAATCCTGATTCTTTTATTTCTGCAAGCAGCGTCTTTACTTCCCGCCCAAGCATATCATATATCTTTATACTTACATATACCTCAAGAGGTAAGCTAAAATTAATCATTGTTGCAGGGTTAAACGGATTAGGATAATTCTG
>JADLAF010000052.1 GCA_020848375.1 Ignavibacteriaceae bacterium | reverse complement strand
TTAGGTAACAGAATAATTGCCACGGGTTTATTCCTGTCTTCATATAAACTTATGCCGATCTTAAACAAAGCATCGTAACACTTACAATTTTCTTTCACTTTTGCAAAGAATTTGACTCGTTATAGAGTAATTTTAATGTCATGCCTTCGGAATTTATGATGGGGGATATATGTTTTCTGTTGTTACGGCAATGCAAATATTTCTCAAAATCAATCAATCACCCGCACCGCTTGACAACTTTTTTATATCGGCCGGATCAACATCTTCTCCGCTTTTCCCTTCATCAATGGCATTGCTGAGACATATATCCTCAATCGCTTCATGAATTGCTTCCTGTAATATTTCTGGCTCGTTGGATAGAATCTGCAAAACTTTTTCTGTGATGATGTTTTCCAGTTCTTCTCTGGTAATCTGAATAGTTTCCATATCTCGCAAAATGTTTAAATGATTGATGATAATTTACGCTGCTGCAATATTTACCATAACAAAACAAAAATTGGTGCAAAATCAATATACCCCACTTGCCTGAATGACCCCTTTCCCTTTCACACAACCCCCTCTAAATGCCAATAGTCTCCAAGGAATGAAAACCGGATTTCCATCATTGAAACCAAAATCATCCTTGCACCGAAACCCCAGCTCGCCCCCGCTGCGTTTCTGTTTCCATGATTCTTTTGTAAGAGTTAACTTGGTATTATATTTTTATAATTTCTGAGATGAAATGAACCGTCTGCTGCTTTTTCTTCTTCTCCTCCCGGCTGCTATCCTCGGTCAGTCAAAGGATATTTATCACCCCTTTACCGGTACGCTGGTTCTCTCTGTCGGAGGCGGACCTACCCTCGGTATGACTGACTACACGTACTTCAACCTTGATTATATGGGTATGGCCTCTCTTGAGTATTTCTTCCCGACCTACTCAAAAAGCAGTCTTGGCATAAGAGCATTCGGCGCGTATGGCTATATGAAAGCAACGGATGCGGCTCTTACTCCGGTTGAAGTAAGAACAGATTTGCTCTACTACGGCGGTGCATTGGTTTATAATCTCTCAATCGGGGAAGTATTCTTTCCACAGCTTTCGGTCGGTGCTTCTCTTCTTAACTTTAAGCCCAAGACTGAAGGGGGAGTGGTGCTGACCCGAACCCCGGCTTATGAAACCACTGAACTGAACGTTAACGCTGATTTTGGATTCCGGATCCTTCTCACAAAAAATCTGACATTTAATTTGATCGGCGGCGTATTCATCAGCCCTGAGGATAATCTCGATAATCTCCTGAAAGGGACTGATAAGGATAACATCCTCTTTGGCCAGGCCGGACTTTCCTTCGCTTTTTTCGGTGATGCTGATGAGGATAATGATGGCATCCCGGATTCAAAAGATATGTGCCCCAATACTCCGCTTGATGTTAAAATTGATCCCTTTGGCTGCCCTTACGATGAGGACAAAGACGGTGTGTATGACTATCTGGATGACTGCCCCGGAACCCCCGAAGGCGTGAAGGTTGACCGATCCGGCTGCCCGGCTGATACCGACAAAGATGGTGTACCTGATTATCTTGATATCTGCACCAATACCCCCCGCAATGTCCGAGTTGATCAGTATGGCTGCCCGGTTGATACCGATGAAGATGGTGTGCCCGATTACCTTGATCAGTGTCCCTCAACCCTCCCCGGTGTTACGGTTGACAAAAACGGCTGTCCGCTTGATTCAGACGGTGACGGTGTCTATGATGTGTTTGACAAATGCCCGAATACTCCCTCAGGAGTTCAGGTAGATTCAACAGGATGCCCGATCAAGAAGGAACAGGTAATTAAGGAGGTACCTGTACCATACGAAGTAACAAAGGAGTTTGTTTTAAGTGCAGGTGCTTCTTTCAGGAGCGGAAGTTCTGAACTGCTTCCGGCTGCCTATACTGAGTTAGACCGACTTGCTGCCGAAATGCTGGCTGATACAAAATCCACATGGCTGATTGAGGGACATACTGATAATGTTGGAAAAGCAGAAGTGAATAAGCGGATTTCCCTGCAGAGAGCAAATGCAGTGCTGAAGTATCTGACCGGAAAAGGGATTGATGCAAAACGTTTCACAGTCCGCGGGATGGGGCATGAATTCCCCATAGCAGATAATGCAACCGAAGAAGGAAGAGCCCAGAACAGAAGAGTGGTCATCGTCCGGTTGAATTAAGCCGGGACTTTTTGACGCGGAGTTTAACGAAGTACGCGCAAAGTCTCGCAAAGTTTTCTTATGTCCCGATTACATCGCGCAAAGACGCTAAGCCGCAAAGTCTTTCATTACTAATTTCTACTTACTCATTACTAATTGTAGTGGTCTGCCCAGCCGTTGTGCATATCCGCTACTATCTGCCCAAAAATGACCCCAAATTGGGCGGATGATGCCCACATCTGCCCAAAAAATGCTGTTTTTTGGGCGGGTTCGAATCAAGGAAAAGTTTGTCAAGCGAAATTATTAGCCCTCAGATAAAAACAGCCAGTTTCTTGTATATGATTTTATCTATTCTGTAGATTTCCGCCTGATATTTAGAAAAGAAAGAGAGTTATGACTCCCGATCCCTCAACTGAACGCTTTGAACTTCCGATAAAAATTAAACCTGAAGACATTGACCGGCTGAATCATGTGAACAATACCGTCTATGTCCGCTGGGTGCAGGATGCTGCTGTTGCTCACTGGTATCATGCAGCAACAGAAGAAGAAGCGGAAAAATATCTTTGGGTGGTGATCAGGCATGAGATTGATTATAAATATCCTGCAAAAGCAGGGGATGAGATTATTGCTAAAACTAGAGTGGGAACGTCAACCGCGCTTGCCTTCGAGCGTTTTACAGATATATACCGCGCTTCTGATAACAAACTCCTTGCCTCAGCCCGGACTCTCTGGTGCCCCGTTGACCCGAAATCTCTCCGCCCGGTAAGAGTAACTGATGAAACCAGAAAAAGATTTTCAACAATGTACAATGGATAATTTACAATGTACAATGGATAATTTACAATGAGGGAAATAACAGCGATTTGTATTGTTGAAAATGCATTGCTTAACACCGAAGGTGTAAAATTCTTATAGATGAGTCTGTATCGGGGAGATTGTGTCGCTTAACACCGAAGGTGTGAAATTCTTGTAGATGAGTCATAACAAGGCAACATAAAACCCCTGTATAATGAACGATGATAGAAATAGTTGTTTTCTGTATCGGGGAGATTGTGTTGCTTAACACCGAAGGTGTGAAATTCTTATAGATGAGTCAGTATCGGGGCGATTGTGTCGCTTAACACCGAAGGTGTGAAATTCTTGTAGATGAGTCATAACAAGGCAACATAAAAACCCTGAAAGGGTGACATTCTTTGGGCTGCTTGTGATAGAAGGGTAGCTCTTTCTCCCGCAGATCACGCAGATTAACGCAGATAATTAAGGCAAATTCTGCGAAGATCAGCGCAATCTGCGGGAAACTTTTTTTTGCCCGCAGATC
>JADLAF010000051.1 GCA_020848375.1 Ignavibacteriaceae bacterium | reverse complement strand
AATTCAGCAGAAGCCGGTTCCCTCGGCTCCGCTCGGGAACCGGATAAAAATTCAGCATAAGCCGGTTCCCTCGACTCCGCTCGGGAACCGGATAAAAATTCAGCATAAGCCGGTTCCCTCGACTCCGCTCGGGAACCGGATAAAAATTCAGCATAAGCCGCGGTCACGACAGCTTCTTTATTTAATCAGGTAATATGATTTCATCAACGGGCATGGTAAAATTCATACTTCAACCCTCATAATTCATACTTCAAACTTCATAATTACCTTATGATGATTTCCTTTTCCCATTTGCCCTGCGGCTGGATGTGGAGCTTCCAGTATTCTTCTGCAATGAGATCAGGATCAAACTTGGTGCCCGGTTTAACTATGCCGCAGATGGTAACGGTGGCAACGTGAATTCCCTGTGTGAGGAATTCACCAAACAGGGTGTGAGCAAGACTGCGGATTCCGGCCTTTCCGATAGCGGTTGAGGCAAAGAGCGGCAGCGGCTCGAGAGCAAGTCCGCCTCCGGTGAAAAGTATAGTACCCTTTTTTGCTTCCTTCATGGCGGGGATGACTAATTGGGCTGACTGCAAGGCACCGCCTACGTTTACTTTAAAATCATCAAGCAGCCGGGCAGGGGAGCACTCTGAGGGGAGTGAAGAGCGCTTTACTGCGGCATTATAGACCAGAACGTGTGTGTCCCCCAGAGTCCCCTGTATATTCTTGAAGGCCTGAATGAGTGATTCAAAGTCACCGGCATCCCCGTGATAAACATGTACATCCGCTCCCTGACGCGTGAGCTCTGTTTTATATTCGTCCAGCATATCCCTCCGCCTGGCGATAAGTGCAATGCGGAACCCGCCTTTTGCGAATCTTTTTGCAACAGATAACCCAACGCCCGGTCCGGCGCCTACTATGGTACATACCGGTTTGTTTTTTAGATACATAAAATATATTCTTTCAGTAATGCAAGAAAATCACGAATGAAAATTAAAAAAAATCCCCTTCCTTTATGTGATGCAGAACGGAAAATAAAAGGGATTATATACAAAAAAGAGAAGAGAGGCCGGCAGTTTGGGTAATCAGGCAATTAAACACCTGAAATTGAACACAAGGGGCGCGATATTCTGGCGGATGGGGTCATGATTATAAACTGAAAAGGGACTGCACCTTTGACCGTAGCACTCCCTTTTAAGGAAAATTATCAACCTACCTTGGTAACCAGAGGTATGGTGATTACAAAATCAGCGCCGTCTCCCAGAACACTTTCAACACTTATAGTACCGCCGTGTTCACGGATAATTTTTTCGGTGATGGGAAGCCCCAGCCCGATGCCGTTTTTCTTGCCCTGAGAGAAGAAGGGGTCAAAGAGCTTTTCTTTTATTGAATCAGGGATACCCATCCCGGAATCCTTAAATGAAATTTCTATGGTGCCATCATCATCAATTACTTTGGTTGTAACCTGCAACTTGCCTCCGCCGGGCATCGCATCGCAGGCGTTTTTGGTTATCTGGAAGAATGCCTGATAAAGCTCCTTCCTGTCAACCATTACTAATACATCACGGTCATACTTTTTAAAAATCTGCACCTTCTTATACTCTACAGCATCCTGCAGCATTCCGAGTATTTCATCCAGCACTGAATTGATCTTTACCAGTTTCTTATTAAGAATTACTTTCCCCTGAGAATAGTTAAGCGTGGTGAGAATCAAATCACCAACAATGATTGACTGATCAAGAATCATCTTCAGTACGGAACGGACATCGCGCGGAAGGTCCTTCTTAGTACGCAGATGTTCTGCAAGATGTTTGATAGTGAGAATCGGTTTCTTGATATCTGAGATAATGAAGTTTGCAACTTTACCCAGACTGTTCAGACGGTCACCATGCACCAGACCGTCAATCAATTCAGCATTCTGAATAGTAATGCCGATGAATGATGAGAGAGCGCTTATCATTTCTTCATCAAGTTTGGTGAAGTTACCCTGCTGCGAGTTAAGAAGCTGCATAACGGCAATAACATTGTTATGTTTATCCTTAATAGGGTAGCAGAGCATTGAGGTGGTTTTATATCCGGTAATACCGTCAAACGATGAATCAAACCGGGGGTCTTCATAAGCATTTTTCAGATTTACAATTTCACCGCTGCGGGCAACCCATCCGGAGATACCCTGACCTATTTTAAGCCGTATTTCTTCTATAACTCCCCCCTTCATTACTTTTGACCAAAGCTCGTCTGTTTCGCGGTCAATTATATATAACGTACCGCGGTCAGCTTTTGTAAGATTTGAAGCGGTGACCACAATAGTGGTGAGGGCTTCATCAAGCTTCACATTAGAGTTAACCGTCTTTGCGGCTTCGATTATCATACGGAGCTGTTCAACAGAAAGACCGGCTTCGCGGTCAGATGACATTTGCATTGAGTCTAAAGCTGCTGTTTTTTTAAGAGGAGTGTTAAAGTCAGGTTCATTTTTTTTAACAAAAGCCGCGGGAGCATCCGGTGCGGTAAAAACACTGCCGAGCTCGCTGCCGCCGTTCTGATCAGAGGCATCTGAGAGTTCATTCATGTTATGACTGTCTTCCTCAAGAAAGCTTTCTCTTTCAGAAGAGTCATCGGGAGAGCCCCAGAACGCATCGGTTGCATCAAAAACATTTTCGGGTTCTGATGAAGCAGACGGCTGAGGTTTTTCTGATACGACCTTAAAAAGTGAACGTAGTGACTTTTTGTTGTCCGGGTTTGAAGTGTTGTCCATGTTGTCCCTTACGGTATCTTCATTATCATTATATATATCCGCCGGTTCCGCCGCGGAATTCTTCTCCGCCGGCGGACGTTCAATTGTTTCAAATGCTTTACCCATGTTGCTCAGCAGATTCATGAGATCATGGTCGCTGGCTTTGTCAATCCAGTTTTTTACCTGATCCATTGCATCCGGGGGAAGCTGCCCTGGTTCTGATATATCACCTGATGAGTGAGCATCATCCAGAAAATTCAAAGTAGGAAGTTTTAACTCATTTTGAGGGAGCTCATTACTCTGATCTGGTAATTGAGGTTTATCAGGCAGAGGGAGCTCTTCTTCATCAGAAAAATCCCAAAGCCCGCCCTCGCTTTCGGGTTCAGCATCTTCAGCGGCCTGGTCAGCAAAGCGGGCATCCTGCTGTGAGTGCTGTTTATCATCCGCGGCTTCGGGTGATATATCACCGGCTAAATTGAAGTCACCTGAAGCATAATCTTTCGGGAGCTGATAGATGTCTTCCTCATCAGTGCTGCTGAATCCCTTAAATACATTGTCCTGAGCACCCGGAGGCAAAGCGTCATCTTCGCCCGGTTGCTCCTCGCCAAAAGAACCAAAACTGAAGGGGGTATCTTCAGATGAAGGTTCCTTAGTGCCGGAAACTGGCTCTGCTTCCACTTCCCTTGATGACACAGTTTCAAACCCGGATGCAGAGATAAATACTTCTTTTTCAGCATCCCATACAAAATCAGAGGTTACTACTTCTCCGGTTGTTGCCGGGGAGGTAAAATTATATATATCATCATCCGGCTGAGCGGGCTCAGATGGGTCTTCTTCCTCTGACTGCGCGGCAGGTGCATCGGAGATGCTTACAAACTCTTCGGTAACAGTGTCCCAGACAAAATCAGACGTGACAAACTCTCCGGTAAGCGCAGTGCTTCTTTGCGGAGGAAGCGGCTCATCGGCAAGTGTTTTGGTGAAATCTTTTTTAAGTTCATCTTCGCCTTTCTCAGGAATTGCATCGGCAATCTTTCCGGGCTGAAGTTTTACAAACTCATTTCGTTCAAAATTCCATATATATTCACCTGACTGCTCATCTTCATGCTGCGGTTCATGATGTTCATTCTTTTCCTGCGCACTCTTACCAAAAAGTGTATTAAGCAATGCACCGCGTTGCGGCATCGGCGGCTCATTATAATGCTCTTGACTCAGAGCGTCATCATTTTGCGGTTCCCATGCTTCAAACGATTCAGTATCATCGGAAGATGTGGTATCAACTTCGGGTACGGTGGTATTTTCAGGCGGGCTTAACTCATCCGCGGTTTCTTCAAAGTCCCAGCCGGTCAATTCATTTGTTTCATGCTGAACGGGTGATATATCATCATCTGCTGTTTCATCATCAGGATTTGAAAAATGATCTGTTTCAGGGGGGAGTGGTTCTGCCGCTGGCTCAGGGGCAGAATGCTCACCTGTTATTCTCACCTGAAACGGCGCAAAAGGATCACCTGTTTCTTCTGTGGACGAAAAGTTATTATTATTTTTATATATATTCTCGTCAATGCCCGGCGCGGCGTCCGTGTGTTCATCCGCAATAGCATCAAAGCGTCTTTCATCATCACCCGGAAGTGACAGGTGAAAAGGAACACTGCCAGGTTGTATAGTACCATCTAGTGCCGGCTGCTCCTCCTCCTCAGAGTCGGGAAGTTCTTCCTCTTCAGAATCGGCTGTGGGTGAGGGTGGTGCATCCGGGCTTTCTTCACCCGGAAGAGAAAGATGAAATGGGGGCTCAGCCGTATATATGGCTTCTGTCAGTTCGGCGTTTGTTTCTTCGTCAGCCGGCAGATTATCCTCATCTGGTGGCTCTGTAAAACCAGCTAAATCAGGATTTACGGACCGGGTTAAGTCAGGTGCTGCCTCATCACTGATGGGGGGCTGAGGTTCTGCATCAAAGGTGATTCTGTCCAGATCTAAAAAAGATATTTCCGGGGGAAGTTCTGATTCGCTTTGTTCATCCTGAGCAACAGTGTCAGGCGGAATGATTTCCGGGGAAAAATCTTCCGGATGTTCATCATTGCTGACCGGGATTTCCTGCGTCATACTCTTTGCGCCGGAGCGTATTAATTGCTCGAGTTCTTCGGGCGATTTATTAAGCAGGTCAGAGTCAAGTAATGATTGCGCAAAACCCTCGGGTAGTTTGAACCCTTCCTGACTGAACAACTGCTGGACATCATTCAGCTCAGAGGATGGCTCTCCGGTTCCTGTAATCATGTCAGCTTCTTCAGGGTGTTCTGCCAGATATTCATCAAGCGAACCTTCCTTTTTTATCCCGTCATCATCAGGCAGTTCCGAAAGATCAAACGGAAAGCTGAATCCTTCTGTCGGGACTTCCGGTTCATTGCCGGTTGGCTGATCACCATATATATCGTTATAAAAATTATTTTCAGGCAGAGGAAGTCCATTATCAGACAGCGCGTTAAGCGCGTCAAAATCAAACGGCGTTGTCTGTTCTTCGGCTGTATCGGCAGTCTCAGAACCTGGGAAAACAAAACTGCTTTCAACATTGGTCTTAAATAAATCCGGATTGATTGCAAATGTATCGTCGCTGTCCAGTCCCTGCGGGGGGAGGAAAAAATCATCATTGGTGGAGAAGGTATTATCGGTCACGGTATATGAAGAATCCTCAGAGGGGTCGAGAATCTCCATAGTGAAATGTGGATTAAAAGTAGAGGGGTTCTCCTCCGGCTGACCGGAAATCTGAACGGTTTCATCCTCAACCTCCTCCTCATTAGGGCTCCCGGCGGATTCAGTTTTGGCGGAGTCTGGTATAATGCCTAAACTTTCAGTAGTGCTGTAAGGGTCACTTCCGGCTGACTGGCGCACAGAGCGCATCAGAGCATCAAATTCATCCGAATGGTACTGTGTGGTCATTCCAAACCGGGCAACATCTTTCATCGGGTCAATTGCCTGGAGGTTATGAAGCAGCGCGGAATTTTTTTCGATAAGCTGGTTTACTATCTCTTTGGAGAGGACAAAAGCTTTAATGGGGGTTTCAGCCACCGCGGAGGAAGAACGTACGCCCCCCTGGATGAACTCCCGCTCGCCGAAGAATTCATGATCACTTTTCTCAAAATAGCGCTGACCGTCAACGCTGGCGTTATGTTTAATTTTAACACGGCCTTCAATAATCAGGTAGATGGTTTCCGCCTGATCACCGGTCTGGAAAATAATATCCCCCTCCTCGAAGTTGACAAAGTCCTTCTGAGAAATTTTGAAGCTGAGATCAGTCTCCGGAATGTTGTCGAAGATTCTGTTCGGCTTTATTACACTAAAAAGTTTGTATTCTTTTGCGCCCATGAAAAAAAACTGATAAAAACGCCCGGCAAAACCACTAAAACGATGCCGGCGAAAGCAGAAGCCATAATCCGCACCGTTGCTTTTGTAAGAGCAGCGGGGTGTGCTATAAAATCTGCAAAAGACCTGTAATTAAAGATATTAAATTATGGGGTAATTATGAAGTCGAAAGATAGGGGTATGAATTCTGAAGTATGAAGTTTGAAGTATGAATTGCCGGGGTGATTGTCCAGCAAGAAGGCTCAGTTTGAGAGGCAACCTTATGAAGCTCAGTTTACGGAATATTCTACTTTCACCGGCAAGGAGGTCAGACTAAACCTATCTAAAAAACAGGTGTGATATGGGAATTCATTTTTGAAAGAAATTCCACAGCGGTAGAAATGGATGAAGTTTTGTATAATATCCGTAAATTTGTGAATTGGTAACCGGGTACGTTTGATACAACGCATAAGTTTAGCTCCGAAATTACAGGTTGCCATGCGGGTAAACATGGAAATTAAATTTTAGATGGAGAAAGGATTATCTGGATACAGAATGATATTCACTTCCGAGCAGGCAAATCAACTGATTCAGCTTGAAAAAAAGTTGAAATCAACGGATTCATTGTTGATGTTTTGCCGATCACTCAGCAGTTTCCGTT
>JADLAF010000050.1 GCA_020848375.1 Ignavibacteriaceae bacterium | reverse complement strand
TTTATGGCATACTCCTATCATATCCTGAGTCCACACGTTAAGCCCGCCCCCGCTTTCTATAGTTTTAAGTGCATTCAGAAAGAACTTCAGAACTTCCCACGCTTTCTTGCGAAGTTTCCCCTTTAGATTTTTAGGAACCGGCCCCGTCTCATGTACTTCAATTCCGGTGAAACCCGCTGAGCTGAATAGCTGCACAATGGAGTTGGGATTAAAGATAGTCATGTGCGTAAGGTCGCCATGGATAATACGGTTTGGAAAAAATCCCTGAGCGTTTGGTGTATGAAGCAGAAGCATCCCGCCCGGTGCCAGCGCATTAAATATATCCCTGCTCAAAGTAATCAGCTCATCCTTAGAAAAGTGTTCGATAAAGTCAAAAGCGATAATAATGTCATAGTCTGCGCTGCGTGTTTTAAGGTACTCAAGCGCATCACCAGCAAAAGCTCTTACACCGCGCCTTTCTGCAAAAGCAATCTGTTCTTCCGAAAAATCTATACCGAGTGTGTTTACGAAACCTCGTTTTTGCAGATACTCCAGAAAAAACCCTGGTCCGCATCCGATTTCAAGTATCCGGGCATCCCTGGGATATTTCTGCAGAAAGGGAAGATATTTATAGTCAGCCCAGTCCCACTGTTTTTGCACATCCTCCGGGCTGTAGGAGGCAATTTTTGACTTAAAGCCGCTCACATACGTTTTGTAAAGCTCAGCGCGGAAGTCATTCATGTCGCATCAGCAATAAATTGATAATCATCTCTGCAAAATGATGAAAACCGCTCACAACAGCAACAGAGCGAGGAAAAATCTTCCCCTAATCTCTGGTTGAGCAAACAATTACTGTCGCGGAGAATGTGCTCAGCCGCTTCCTGTTCCCGACTCTGGATCAGTGGTACTGAGACAGTAATTTAGTAATTTTAAGAATAAAGAGTTTTGAATTACGGAAGATAGATATGATCATTGCACTGCTCATTTGTTTCCTATTAATAACCCCCCTACGAGCTCAGGGAGAGGGTGAAAACAGAGGATATCTGGTTAAACCGGTTGCCGTTGGCGGCGGAGTCATTTTTACGGACAACTATGGCTCAGGTATCTACCAGATTAAAAATGGCATTATCCAAAAAATCATTTCATCTCCCGGCTCAGGAAATTTTTTTACCCTTGCACCCGGCGGTAAATCCGTGGTGGTAAAAGTATCTGAAGCCCGCGGGCAAAAGCTTACTTCGGTTTCACTTGAAACGGGGTTTCAGTCAGATATAACCGGTTTTCACGAAGTTACCGGGCAGGCATCTTTTTCGAAGACGGGCAAGTTTGTTTATTCAATTGGCGCGGTTCTGATGGTCAGTAAGGATGAAGTTACCTCAAAGTACCTGCTGCCTGATTACGCTAATTTAACACCAATTTCTCCTGACGGTAATTTTGTGGCTTACAATGATCGTGAAGATCAGCTCTTTTTACTTGATTTAAAAAGCGGCTCCCCGGTCCGGATTACAGACCCGGGGAAAGGATACTTTCATCCGCAGTGGTCACCCTCTTCTGAATATATTTTATTCAGTTCACTGGATGCAGGTATGTATATATATTCACTGAGCAGCGGCAGGTCTGTATCGTTCGGAAGGGGATTTAACCCCTCCTTGAGCCCTGACGGCAAGAGCGTAGTTTATGAATTCCGCGAAGAGAAGAACGGAGTTTTCGGGAATTCTGATCTGTTTATCTACTATCCGGAATCAAATAAAGCTATTCAGCTCACGTTCACTCCTGATAAGTCAGAAATGACTCCGTCAATAACTCCGGATGGCAGTCTGCTTTATACGGTCAGAGAAGAGAAATCTTTATATACGACTAACTATACACCAGAGTCAGGTCTTCTGTCGCCTCAGCTTCTCTTTCGTTCAAAGGAGGGATATATAGAGGAAAGCAGGAAAGAAATTTCACTGACACCGCCCTCAGAGGTTATGAATATCCCCTATGTTCATCAGGTGTGGGATACACCCGACTGGTACAATGGACACGCTGCCTGCGGTGCCGCAACTGCCATCATGCTCATTGCGCATTGGGATCTGCTTCCCGCATACGAGGGGTGGTGCTCATGGCCTTCTCCCGGTCATTATAATTACTACGGCCGATATATAGCTGACCGCTACCGGTTCAGGCAGGTTGATTATCAGTTCTCCGCAGATGACCCTAACGGTACGCCTTCGTACGGCGGTTACGGTTTTATGTGGACGGGTAGTTTCAGTCCTTACTCAAGAATGGTATCCTATTACGGCAATCATGGCATCAGTGCCTCACGTGAAGATTCACCTCCATTCTCAAAAGCTGAGGCACAGGTTAACGCCGGCTATCCTTATACAATTTGTAACGGACTGACAACATCGGGTCATATAGTCCTGGGACATGCGGTTAATGCAACGAACAGAAGTGTAACTGTTAATGATCCGTACGGGAATAAAAACACACCGGGCTATCCGAGTTATGACGGCAAGAATGCTGTGTACGACTGGCCGGGCTATAACAACGGGTATCAGAATTTTAACACGGTTTTCTGGAGTGTGAACACCGCCTATACTGTTCCCGCTCACGGTGACACTCTGATTGATGATCTCGATTTTGACCGGGGGTTTTATCTGCACAATCGTTTCGGCGTAACGATGCTCAACTATAAGGATATGACGCAGGGATACAAGGGACACTTCTGGTACACCACTACCCAGAGCGGCATGAATGACTTTGGCTATGTAACCTGGAAACCGAACATTCCGGCAGACGGAATGTATGAAGTAAAGGTATATATACCGTTTTCAAATGCAACTGATGTGCTCTACCGGGTGATCAGGCATGGTGGAATAACTGAAGTACCACTTAATCAGAAGCTCTACACAAATCAGTGGGTTAGTCTGGGCGTACACCCGTTTAAGGCAGGTACCGCAGGATATTTGCGCCTTGGTGATAAGTCTGCTTCATCAGGGCAGGAGGTTGTCTTTGACGCTGCCCAATGGAATCTGGTTGACCCGGTGCTTCATACTGACGAGGTGGGGAATTCAGCTCCCGGTTCATTTGGTATAACAGCCAATTATCCTAACCCGTTTAATCCTTCAACCAAAATTTCGTTTACAGTCACAGAAGGTGGCTACACGCAGCTTGCGGTATATAACATCCTTGGCGGGCTGGAAGCTGAACTGATTAATGGCATCCTGGACGCAGGTGATCACAGTGCTGAATTCTCAGCCGCAGGAAGGCCTTCCGGTACCTATCTGGCAGTGCTGCGCTCAGGGGATAAGGTCTCTGTGTCCAAACTTCTTCTTATGAAGTAGCTTGATAAAACTCCCGGTATCACTGCTTAAAACCGGATTGGGTAAAGTCCTTCTGGTTTTTTTGATGATCATTCTGATACCGCTTTCCGTATATACAGTGTATCAGGCCTTGTCATTTGCCTCAACCGGTGAGGAAGCTGATCAGCTTTACCGCCTTCAGCTTGAGACGGTTCTTTTTTCTGTTAACCAGAATTCAGAAGATGTAACAGGAAATCTTACTTCAAGAATCACAAATTCCTATCTCCGCCATACCGTTCAGAGCGAACTTGCCACGCAGCTTAGCCAGATAATGAGTGAAACCGGATATGTTAACTGCATTACAGTTATTGATTCATTACAAAGAGTGATTATCACCATTCCCGAAAAGAGTAATACCTCGGCTCAGACCGCACAGAATATCTCACTTGCCGGTACTGCTGCCGCGCAACGTCTGTATGATTATATAAAATCAGGTTACCGGAAAATTGAACCGGTGCAGGCAGAGGGGGATACGATGAAGTTTCTATTTATCGCGGACGGTCCGGCCGGTCGCCATGCGTTGTGCATCATTTCATTTTCGTTGCAGAGATATATAAACTCAGTGTTTGCACCGAAGATCAGAACAGTTGCCGGCAGCCAGTATTTTCTGGTGATCAGGGAAAGCTCCGGCGGAAGAAGAGCATATAACTATGGCAATGACCGGTTTGAGCCGGATGTGTTTAAACCGCTGTGGCTGATCAACAATTATGAGATGGGGATAAAAGCACGCGGTACAACGCTCCGTGATGCCATTAAAGAACGTTCAGCCATGAATCTGCGTCTTTTGATTGTTCTGAATTTTTTCCTGCTCATCGGCGCAGCGTTAATTGGATATATTGTCCGCCGTGAGATGAAACTTACCCGACTGAAATCCGATTTTGTCGCCAATGTATCGCATGAACTGCGCACCCCGCTCTCACTTATTTCAATGTTTTCTGAATCACTTATGCTTGGGCGCGTGAAGACCGGGGAGAAACAAAAAGAGTATTACAGGATAATTCACAGTGAAACTGACCGGTTGAGCGGGCTGGTTAATAAAATCCTCAGCTTCTCAAAAATGGAAGCAGGGAAACGAGTATATAAATTTGCTGAAGTAAATATTTCAGAGCTTATCAGGCGTATTTACACGAGCTATGAATACCACCTGGAGCAGAAAGGATTCGCTGCCGAATTACGGCTGCCGGAGGAGGAATTGATATTAAGCGGAGATGAACACGCGCTTGAAGAGATTATTATTAATCTTCTTGATAATGCCATTAAGTATAGTTCTGAAAAAAAGTTTGTCTCGGTGACCGCGTCAATGACCGGGGGAAAGGTAAAAATATCCGTGGCTGATCGTGGTATAGGAATACCAAAGGAAGATCAAAAAAGAATTTTTGAAAAGTTTTTCAGAGCTGAAAGCTCAGAAGTACATTCTACAAAAGGGACAGGGCTTGGGCTTTCAATTGTGAAGCAGATTATTGAAGCTCATAACGGAGAAATTTCCTTTACCAGTGAACCGGGGCTTGGAAGTGTATTCACAATTACTATCCCGGGTATAGACAAAAAGTAATGTGAGCGGCAAAAGCAATGTGCAGTGTACAATGTGCAATTTACCGGGTAATTTATTCCTCTGACTTCTGACCTGATTTGAACAAATTCGTTCTGAATTCACATCTCTGAACTACTGTTGTATATACAGAAAAGGCCTCCTGGTTACAGGAGGCCTTTTGTATAATAAGTGTATTCTTACTTAAGAAGGGTCAGTTTCTTTGTGCTGGTAAATCCGGGAGCTGAAATTGTATAGAAATATACACCTGAGCTGAGATTTGATGCGTTAAACTGAACAGTGTATGAACCTGCCTGCTGAACGCCGTTAACTAATTCAGCAACCTGATTACCGGTGAAGTCATAAACTCTGAGGGTAACATTTCCGTCAAACTTAATTGAGTAGGAAATTTGTGTTGACGGGTTAAACGGATTCGGATAGTTCTGGCTGAGTTCGAATTTTTCCGGTGTGGTAACATTAACTTCAATTTCATCAGAATAAGCATAGCGGCCGTCAAAGTCAACCTGCTTGATTCTGTAGTTATAAAGTCCTGCTGTTACGTTCTGATCGTCGAATGAATAGTTTCTGGTTTCCAGTGAGGTGCCTGCGCCTTCAACAAATGCGAGGGTTATATACTGACCGTCAGCAGCTTTTCTTTCAACTTCAAAACCGCGGTTGTTCTTTTCAGTAGCAGTTGACCATTTTACAGTAACGTTGTTCGTGGTTACATTAGCTGAGAGAGCTGTGAATTCGACCGGAAGAGCCGGGCCGTTCCATTTGCGGATTTCACCACTGTTGCCTGCTGCCCAAGGGATGCCGTTAAATGCACCAACTGTATAAAGAGTAGTAGTGTTAATACCATCAATCGGAGACCAGGTAAGGCCGCCATCATAAGAAATCCATGAGGCACCGCTGCTGCCTACAGCAACATAACGGTTTGTACCTTTAAGATTTACCACACCGCGGAAACCTGCACCGGTTACTGATGATGTTGTCCAGGTTACTCCGCCATCATTAGTGGTAGCTGTCGTTCCGTTAAGACCAACTAAAACACCTTTCTGTTCGTTCTCAAAAGCGATATAAGCTGAACCTGATGTGCCGGATACGCTGGGAACACTTGCTTTTGTCCAGTTCAGCCCTTTATTTGTTGATCTGTAAACGCTGTACTGGGTTCCGGCAGCGCCAGAGTATGCTGTGAACCATACGCTGTTACCGGCGATAGCCATTGAGCTTGCAGCACCGTATTCTCCGTTCGCACTGTCAGCGCCTGGGAAGTTAGCTCTTGGAACGCGGGTCCATGTTGTGCCGCCGTTATTGGTTGTAAGGATTTCCCAGTTGGTTGATGGATATGGGTCAGGATCGCCATAATAAACACCATCATTGGCGTTAAAGAATAAAAGTCCGTCACCGAAACCGGTCGGGTTATTGTATTGTGTACCCCACGTTGCACCGCCGTCCGTGGTTTTCCAGATTGATACATCAGCCGAGCCGCCAATGGTACCGGTTACCCATGCTGTTGTTGCATCAAAAGCAGCAACAGAATAATTGACAGCCGTAGCTGCCGTAACGGTTGTTGCCCAGGTAAGTCCTCCATCGGTTGACTTATATACTTTACCTGCATTACCGCATGCCCAAATTACGCTTGCGCTGACCGGGTTGATATAGCGGAGACGGTCGGTGGAACCGCTTGGTACCAGTACCCACTGTGCAAAGGATGAAGCCGTAAGAAGGACAAAAACGAAAAGGGAAAGGAAACGAAGACGCATGTTAGCTCCTTGTAAGTTTGTGGTTTTATTATAGAGAATAGCGTAACTTAGCTGATTTTTTTGGTTCTGTCAACACTTTTTTTTGAAAAAGCCCCCTTTTGTTAAGAATAAAAACCCGCTAAAAAGCGGGCTTTCGAAGTCAGAATGTTCTTTCAAACAGTTGCTATTGAAGCCGGAACACAACCAGTTTGCCGTCCATATTTGAAGCCGCAAACACTCCCGTGCTTAGAAGCTGAACGGTGTGAGCCCGTGCGGTTCCGAGGAAGAGCACCGGTTTTGTCTCCTTCTTCAGATAGTCAGACATGAATATCATACCGTGTTTTCCGGTGAAAAACACTTTGCCGTCATATTCATGAAGTTCAACAGGCATGGTATCCAGTCCGGATTTCATGTCTGACTCCATCACCTGTTTGCCGTTTGATGATTCAGCGATATGGAACTTATTCTGCACACTCTTTATAAATAGCCGTTTGCCGTCCTCCGAAATTCCAATTGATTCCCACGCATCAAAACTGTTCTTCCGCCAAATAGTGCTCCCGAGCATCAGGTCAACGGCTGAAACATGTTTGTCGGGGACTGATATATATACTGCTTTTCCGTCAGAAACAGGAACGGCAGCGGCAGGGGAGTAATAAAAATTCTGGTTCTCAGTCCATCGCCAGTTAAGTGTCCCAGTGGCAGCGTCAACACAGTAGAGGTAATTGTCCCAGGCGCCGTAAATAAGACGGTCTTTTACGTAAAGGGGGCGCGTTTCGATCATCGCTTTGGCTGATGTGTTTTCCCATATCAGATTCAGAAAATAGAGATCATAGTTATAAAGAGTTCCGTCTGAGGTGCCGAATACTACACCAAGCGTCTTTTCTCCCTGATATACTGAATTGATAATGGTAAACTGGGAAGTGATTTTCTTCTCAAGCCCGATGCTTTGTATTAACGCGCCTGTAGTTGCGTTATAGGTCAGAAGCTCTCCTTCCACAGTTCCCACGGCAAGTATATTAGAAGCTGCTGACGGTCTTGATACTATAGTGCCAAATGCGGTATTCTTCCAGAGCTGCTTCCCATTTTCATCAAAACAGCGCAGGGTTCCGTCATAGAAGGCAGCATAGATTTTTTTGTCGTATATAAGAAGCGGAGCTGAGAGAGTAGAGTGAAACTCCTTACTCCAGAGAAGTTTTGCGTTATATGCAATAGTCTGAAGCGAATCAACTGCGGGGAGCGGCACTGCTGAGCGCTTGTCAATTACCCCCCAACGCTTTAGAGGTGCATCACCGTTTGATTCAAACAGAACAATGGAGTCCGTAAAACTTTGAGCAATTGTATATCCCCACACCGTTTTTCCTGTGAGCGTTGAGCGCCCCATGGCGCCGGGTATTCCGTGAATGGTTTTCAGGCGGTTGTTGTGGCCGTGTCCCCAAAAGAGTGCCTTGATGTTTCCTTTGCGGAGGATGTTTACCGCTTTGAACCAGTTATGCACATCTCCATCCATCGGGTGATGTGAATAAAAATAGAGTTCATATCCTTTTGATTCTTTATTTACCATTGAATCTAACCAGCCCAAATCTTCAGCAGTGAAGTGACCACCACCGCCGCGCCAGTAAACTCCGCTGTTAATACCTATATGTGCAGTGTTTCCCTCGCGGAAATAAAACTTATCATCACCCCAGAGTTCCTTAAAAATAGTATTTCCGCTTTCACTCCATTTAGTGTCATGATTCCCGGGGATGATATAATAATTGACGTTCAGTTTATCAAGAATTTCTTTTGCTTTTGTCAGCTCAGCATCTTTCCCCTTTTCGGCGATGTCACCGGTAGCTACAACAAAAGCAATTTCAGGGTGCTTGTTTATGTCCATAACGCAGTTCATCAAATCTTGTTCTGCGGTCGGGGCCCCTATATGAATGTCTGAAAGCCATGCAAAAGTGTAATCCTGAGCACTAAGAGTAAAAGAGAGAAGCAAGAAAGCGAGGGCAAAAAAGTGTTTTTGTATCATCTTCCTGAATAAATTATTAGGCAATAGTGCAAAAATAGTTAAAAATGGGGGAAGATGCGCGGGTAGAAAACAACGATGGCTTCGCCGCAATTTCTTCGGTTTCCCGGCTATTGGAAGAAGAACGCGGCTGAAGCCAGCAAAAGAGAGGGTGCTCTTATGCTGATTATACGGATGGAGGATTTAACCGGATTTAAAGAAAGCACGCGGATTCAGAAAAAAGCCGCGTGCTCAGAAGGGAAAACTACTTATTCGTAAGAAGAGAAATCAAGTATCATCGGGGGCATTTTATCTTTCGGATTATTGCCCGTCAGATAATACCTGAACCAGTCCATGGTGCGCACCAGATAATCAAGACGTGAGGTATTCTTCCGGTTGCCGTGCCCTTCACCGGGGTACATTACAAAGCGTACCGGTGCTTTGCTGTGCAGTTTAAGCGTGCGGTAAAGCTCCATGCTCTGCACCATCGGCACTCGTGGATCATCCTTGCCGTGAAGGATAAGCGTAGGGGTTTTGCTCTGCTGTGAGTAGGAGACAGGGCTTCTTTCCATATATAACGCAAAGTTCTCGTAAGGCCAGATGCCCCAGTGAACCAGATAATCTTCATAAGCGATATCGGTTGTGTGAGATTTTGAAATCTGGTTTGAAACGCCAACGAATGCAACTGAAGCAGCAAAATGTTCGGTCTGTTTTGTTGCTCCCCAGGCAGCAAAATATCCGCCGTAGGAACCGCCGCCGATGCCAACTCTGCTCCGGTCAACCCATCCTTTTTTAACAAGGTAGTCAATGCCGTCTAACACATCTTCGAACTCAGGACCAACCAGATCACCGCGGTCTGCTTTTGCGAATGCAATGCCGCGGCCGGCACTCGCGCGGTAGTTGGGTATGAAAACAAAAAATCCTTCGGTGGCAGCGAACTGTCCCCAGGTGCCATAATTGGTTACCCATCCGTTCGGAACTGAAGACTCAGGTCCGCCGTGAATTGAGCAGATAAGTGGATACTTTGTGCCTTCCTTAAAATCAAGAGGATATATAAGCACACCGTCAATGCGGAGGCCGTCTCGCGCGGAGTAGGAAATCTTCTCCTGCTTTGCCAGTTTTATATCACCCAGCCAGCGGTTAAGCCAGCTTATTTTGGTGAGTTTCTTTTCCTTCAGGTCAAATTCAAAAACATCAGCGGGATGCTCCCATGTTGAACCCGCGAACGCAACTTTACCTGCGGATGATGAGAAGTCAGCAAATGCAGCAGCGCCTCCTTTAAGCAGCAATTCAGATCTTTCAGAACCAATCTTTATGGAACGAAGTGTAATATCAACACTTTCATCAGAGTTATATATAACAGTCTGATTGTCCATCCAGTTAACCGATTTTACTGAACCCTCGAAGGTGAGAGTGTAGTTTTTCAGATCTTTCAGGTTTTTCTGTTCGTTAACATCAGCGATAAAGAGTGAGCCGGAAACCGGATCATATATATCAGAGCCGGCAACAATTGCCAGATGTTTCCCGTCAGGGCTGTAGCTGATTTTTGTGATTTTGCCAAGGTTATCAACGATCTTTCGTGTGCTGCCTGAAGCAAGGTCAACGATATATATCCGCTTGAACATGTATGAATCATCAACCAGGTTTTTTTCTGCAATGGTTGCTGCTGCAAATTTGCCGTCCGGGCTTACTTCAAAATCAAACACGGAAACACCTTTGGTGACCTGCTTAATTTCTTTTGTGGCGAGGTTCATGGTGTAGAGCGCCAGATCAGAGTATGTTTCCTCAAAGAACTCAGCATCAAAACCCTTTGATTTCAGCCCTTTTAATTCGGGGAAGTGTTCAAGTTCAGCAACATAGACCAGATGTTTTCCGTTCGGAGTGAACTGATACTGCTGGAATGAACCTTCAAACTCGGTAACAAGCTGCGGCTCTCCACCATCCGGGGATATTTTATAGATCTGCGGGCGGGGGTTTTTGTCTAATTTAGCGCGGAAGGTAATA
>JADLAF010000049.1 GCA_020848375.1 Ignavibacteriaceae bacterium | reverse complement strand
GAGAGAGACCAGGTATTCTGCACAAAAGCACCGAATGTTGTGTGAATGTAATCAACTGTAAGGGCAGAGTCGAGTTTTTCCTGGGTAAAATTTTCCGTCCAGAGATTAAGCCCCGAAATCCACTCATGATCATCATACTGAACAGAATATTCTGCTTCAGTAAACGATGAAAGCTGAGCGCCCGAAAACCTAAAACCAGGTATTTCAATTGCTCTGTCATAATAGCCAATGCTGTTTTTGATTTTTAATTCTGAGTTGTTTTCTGTTTTATGTGACAACCCAAGCCGCGTATTGAAGCGGCTGGTAGTGTTTTTTTCGAAGTAGGAGTGAATGCTGTCACCGTTTCCCTCTATGTAGAGCAAATCACCGCCGGTTCTTTCTTCAATAGTGCTCATAAGTCCCGCCTCAAGTGTGGTCTGGGGGGAGATGTATATATACAAAGTCGGATTAAGAGTATATCGGTTAAATTTAGGGATAGCGGTAAAACCAATATCGGCAGGGTCATAAGGCGCGCCGTGGTTATAAGATGCAAACACCGTAGCGCCGGTTTTCTCAAATTTCTCAGAGTAAAATCCGCTCGCATCAAGTCCGGAGGCAGAAGTTCCGTTTAAGAGAAAGTTCAGTTCGCGTTCTTCCCCGGGCAGTCTTGAGACCAGATTAACCAGTCCTGCAATTGCTCCTCCGCCGTAGAGAGTTGATGAAGCACCCTTAATAACTTCCACCTGTTTTAAGTCAAGCGGCGCAATCTGCAGCAGCCCAAGACCGCCTGAAAACCCGGAGTAAAGCGGGTATCCGTCACGCAGCATCTGAGTATATTTACCGTCAAGCCCCTGAATGCGGATACTTGAGTTGTAAGATGTTGCCGAGGTTTGCTGAGTTTGAATTCCAGTGCTTTCGTTCAGCAGCATGCGTATATCACCCGGTTTCATGTTGCCTTTTTCTTCAAGCTCTTCACCGGAGATTGCCTCAACACGGGTGGGGAGGTCAGCTATGGTGCGGCTTGAGCGGGTTGCTGTTACGATTACCTCTTCAATCTCTTCCTCATCGTGCGAAAGAAAAAACACTTCCGGTTCGGTTTGCTCAATCGGGAATATATACTCGGCGGTCAGCTCATCGTAACCGACAAAGCGGATGTTGATAGTCTGTTTACCGGCAGGGATGTTTTTTAATTCGGCAAAACCCTCTGAGTTAGTTACTGTGCCGAGTGAAGTACCATCAAGCTGAAGTGTAGCACCAGCTAAGGGCTCTTTGGTTTCAGCATCTTTAACAACAGCCGTAAAGGATGACTGGGCGGCAAGAGGGAAGACACAAATAAGAATCAGCAGAAAAACGGTTTTCATAGGTAGCTTTGTAAAATTGACTATATACACACAGTGCAATTTACGATGAATGGGGGACAAGTTGAAATGTGCGGGCTTCGTTAGCTTCAAGGTGAGGCAGAAAGACGAAGAGATTTAAACGCAGAGGAAGTGGATGCCCGAGACGAATTCAGCGAGATTAGCGAGAACCTCTTTTTCTCCCGCAGATTACGCAGACTAACGCAGATTCTCGAGACGAATTCAGCGAGATTAGCGAGAACCCTTTTCTCCCGCAGATTACGCAGATTAGCGCAGATGTTGGCGACGAATTCCGCGTAAATCGGCGAGATCAGCGGGAACCTCTTTTTCTCCCGCAGATTAACGCAGATACCTACGATGGATTCCGCGTAAATCAGCGAGATCAGCGGGAACCTCTTTTTCTCCCGCAGATTACGCAGACTAACGCAGATACCTACGATGAATTCCGCGAGATCAGCGGGAACCTCTTTTTATTTTGCAGAAGATGACCTTTCACAACTCAGATAAACCTTCTATAAAATCCTAAGATTTATTAACTATTGAATTATATAGATTGCATTGTAAATTACATAAATTCAATAAAAAGAAACTATTATGAAAGCTGCTGTTTGCACCGCCTACGGTCCGCCGGAAGTTGTAACGATTATGGAAATTCCCAAACCCGT
Organism: Ignavibacteriaceae bacterium; assembly: GCA_020848375.1. GTDB lineage: Bacteria > Bacteroidota > Ignavibacteria > Ignavibacteriales > Ignavibacteriaceae > H2-BAC3. Next base: position 3,421 of record JADLAF010000049.1, on the reverse strand, counting down.
TACAGGTAAGGGGGATATCCTGATAAAAGTTGCTGCCTCCGCGGTTAATTCAGGTGACGTGCGTGTCCGCGGACTTGCTGTCACCGGGTTGATGCGTGTGATGATGTGGCTGGTTCTTGGTTTTTCTAAGCCGCGGAAACCTGTGCTGGGCGTGGTTTACTCTGGCCAGGTTGAGGAAACCGGTCCGGAGGTTACTGAATTTAAGCCGGGGGATGAAGTGTTTGGACTTTCCGGCTTCCGGTTCGGTGGGCATGCTGAATATATATCGGTTCCCGCTAAAAGTATCATCGTTAAAAAACCAGTGAATGCTTCGTTTCAAGAGGCAGCGGCCATTGCTTTCGGCGGGCAGACTGCTCACTTCTTTCTGCATCAGGCGGGGATCTCGAAACGCGTTAAGCCGGAAGTTCTGATTATGGGTGCAACCGGTGCAGTGGGTTCAGCAGCAGTGCAGATTGCAAAATATTATCACGCCTCCGTGACTGCTGTTTGCTCATCAGCGGGAAAAGAGCTTGCACTCAGACTGGGTGCGGATAAAGTGATTCTGTATGATAAAGAAGATTTCACCAAAACCCCGGGGCGGTTTGATGTTGTGTTTGATACGGTTGATAAAGCACCAAAAAAAATCTGCGCTCATCTGGTGAAGCCGGGCGGAGTATATACCACAGTCGGGGGAATGAACTACGCAAAGGAAAGCCGTGAGCAGCTTGAGTTCGTTAAGCGGTTGTTTGAAGAGGGGAAGTATCAGGCAGCGATAGACAAAGTATATACGCTTGAGCAGATCATGGAAGCGCACAGGTATGTTGATGCGGGAAGAAAAAAAGCAAACGTTGTTCTTGTAATTAGTAATTAGGAGTTAGTAATTAGTAATAAATTTCTGAGAAGTTGAGCTTTTAACTTTTAACTGAACAATGGTACGCGGATTATACGGATGCTTATGCAGCACGGGTAAACACGGATCGGAAAATGGTTTACCAATTCATACATCATAATTCATCACTCATAATTGTATTGCTTATTTTGTAAGCACCACGAACATTGACTCACACTCAGGGGCAGAGCTAAGGGGCGGAGCGGGAATGCAAATGTCTCCCAGAAAATCTATTGATTCAAATGCGCCGGAAAGTTGAAAGAGCATCTTAAACTCCTGCGCTAACCACCACCGGTGAAAACTTTTACTTTCTGTTGTTACCGGCTTCCGGTGTTTTTCTTTTATTGTCAGACGTGCAGTTACATTCCACACCTGGGTAACCGGGTCATACTCATCATCCGGCAGCCCAAAATGAATGTCCACCTCCGCTCTGTCATCTTTCATCGTCCATGCATTGGGCAGATTATCCGGGAAGAAAAATTTTGGGTGTGTTCCCTCTATGATATATACCCCTCCCTTCGCCATAACATTTGAAACCGAGCGCAGGTGGCTGATCATTGCTTCGTTAGTGAGGATGTGAGAAATGCTTTCAAGAGGATTAGAAACAATCAGTGCTTTATCGGGGATGTGAAAATTAGTCATATCCTCAACATAATATTTTATTTTTACACCGGCTTCTTTGTCTTTGCGTCTTGCGTAGTCAATCATTGATTCTGACAGATCAAGCCCGATAGCGTTCCAGCCCGTTTTGGCAAACTCCCGCGCCTGATTAGCCGGTCCGCAGGCAACTTCCAGAAACACTTTTTCATAATTCCAGATGTTTTCGACTTTTGCAAAGTTGTTAAAACACCAGATTAAAAACTCCCGCTCATCGTTATGGTCTCTGTCAGAGAAAGCAATATCATACGCATGAGCAAAACGGTAAAACTCTTTGTTGGCCATAAACCAGTGTATATAGTACTAGTAAAAAAAAATCATAAGCGTTTACAAAAATAGTAAAAAGGGGTGAGGAATATATTCTAAATCAATAGCTATGAATATTTACTTCTGCCCACTCCCCCGTTCACTAACTTATATGCTTTGGTTATAGCGCGGAGAAGCGGTGCGGTAATCTGTTTGCTGTCTGAAATTCTTACGTAGTGAACATATTTGGTTTTGCCCGACTTATATGTCTTCATTATCCAGGGTTCATCCAATAGTTTATCGAGCGCGAACCAGACATCCAGAAACTTCCGGCGGGGGGAGATAACCAGAAACGAGCGCCGGCTTTCTGAGTAGAGGGTCACTGATTTTGAGGTGGCGGTTACTATTGTTTTTAGCTTTTTCTCAACCCGGTCAAGCAATATCAGATAAAGCACATAGACCTGCTCCTCTTTTCCGTTAAAGAGCAGTTCCGGGTCAACATTTTCACAGATGTGACTCTGACTTTCTTTGGCGAACTCCTTACCGCATCGGGCGCATTTCCAGATCATTTCTTCCTTTTGGCGTTGGCTTTGGGGACGGAGGCACTTTGACTCCTAAATTCTCGTAAAAACTGAGTATATTTAACGCTAATTTAGCAATATTTTAAAAATTCGGACGGAGTTGCTTTGGATAATCCTCATGCACAAACAGATAATCTTGCCATCAATACCATCCGCTTTCTGGCTGCCGAAGGCGTGCAGAAAGCAAATTCCGGACATCCCGGAATGCCCATGGGATGCGCCCCGATAGCATATTACCTTTATGCAAAGGAGATGAAACACAACCCGGCCAACCCGAAATGGCTGAACCGCGACCGTTTTGTGCTTTCAGCCGGTCACGGCAGTATGCTGCTTTACAGTATTCTGCATCTTACGGGCTACAATCTGCCCATGGAACAGCTTAAGCAGTTCCGCCAGTGGAACTCCCTCACCCCGGGGCATCCGGAGTTTGGGCTGACCGAGGGGGTTGAAACCACCACAGGTCCGTTGGGGCAGGGCTTTGCTAACGCTGTTGGCATGGCTATGGCTCAGGCGCACCTGGCCGCTCTTTTTAATAAGCCGGATATGAAGTTGCTTGACCATTATATATACGGCATCTGCAGTGACGGCGACCTGATGGAAGGTGTTTCACATGAAGCGGCTTCGCTCGCCGGACATCTTAAGCTCGGTAAAATAATTTTCTTTTATGATGACAACGGCATCACTATTGACGGCGAAACACATCTTGCGTTCTCTGAGAATATTGAACTCCGTTTTAAGGCATACGGATGGCACACCGAGCACATCAGTGATGTGAATGATCTTACTCAGATAGAATCCGCTCTTAAAAAATGCAAGCAACAGAGCAAGCCATCGCTTATTATAACAAAGACCAGCATCGGTTATGGAAGCCCGAACAAGCAGGATACTGAATCAGCTCACGGCTCTCCGCTTGGTCCGGATGAAATAAAACTGACCAAACAGAACCTTAACTGGCCCTATGAAGAAGAGTTTTATATACCAAAAGAAGTATCTGAGTATTTCTCTTCCCTGAAAAAAAAGTATGAAGAATATGAAAAAAGCTGGAACGTTTTGTTCTCGCAATACCGGG
>JADLAF010000048.1 GCA_020848375.1 Ignavibacteriaceae bacterium | reverse complement strand
CCACGGTGAAATCATAACCCATCCCACATTCGCCCCCGAGACGCCGCAAATGCAAAACATTGTCATGAATAAAACATCCGGTTAGCATTTGCGACGTCTCTACGAACTTCAATTACATTTCAAACATCCTGTTTATTGACGCGAATTCCTCTCCCTTGAAATTCCGGTGAAAGAATTCGTTGCATTCCTTTTTATATATATAATCCTGAGAATACTCATCAGCGTGGTCGGTGATGTCTCTCAAAGCTTCGGCAATAAAATATACTTCGTCATCGGTCATGGTAGGGTGGAGCGAAACTCTCACCCAGCCCGGTTTTTCAGACAGGTCCCCGCTATCAATTTTATCGGTAATTCTTTTTGATCTGCTCGGATCAACGTGAAGCAGATAATGTCCGTATGTACCGGCACATGAGCACCCGCCGCGGCACTGTATCCCGAACCGGTCATTGAGCAGTTTTACTGCAAGGTTGTAGTGCATATCTTCTATATAAAACGATAATGCACCCAACCGGTGGCGGTGATTGTCAGAGAGAAGGTGCAGTTTGGGTATTGAATCAAACTCCCTTAAGATAATATCCACAAGTTCTTCTTCCCGCTGCAGCATATACATCGGCTGCATCTCTTCTTTAAGACGGATTGCCAGTGCCGCCTTTATGGTCTGCAAGAACGGGGGAGTGCCTCCATCTTCACGGGCTTCTATATCATTCACAAACTTATGTTCTCCCCATGGGTTGGTCCAATCAACTGTTCCTCCCCCCGGATTGTCTGGTATCCGGTTATGGTAAAGATGAGAGTTGAAAATTAAAATACCAGGCGAACCCGGTCCGCCGAGGAATTTATGAGGGGAGAAAAATATCGCATCAAGCCGTTCTTCTAAATCTGCCGGATGCATGTTAATCTCGACATAAGGTGCTGAACAGGCAAAATCAACAAAACAGTAGCCCCCGTTCTGATGCATGATCCTGGAAAGCTGATGATAAGGGGTCATTATTCCAGTTACGTTTGAAGCAGCAGAAAAGGAACCAATTTTCAGCCGCCGGTTTTTGTATTTCTGAATTTCCGCTTCAAGGTTATCCGGATTTATTCCGCCATCAACATCAGGCGGGATAACAACTACGTCTGCTATGGTTTCGTGCCATGAGGTCTGGTTAGAATGATGCTCCATGTGCGTTACAAAAACAACCGGTCGCATCGTCTCATCAAGTGAGATGCTGTCGTAAAACTGTTCAGGGAGCCGTAGCCCGAGGATGCGGATGAATTTGTTGATTGGACCAGTCATTCCTGAGCCGTAAGAAATTAAGACGTCCCCTTCTCCAGCGTTTACATGCTTTTTGATGATTTGCCTGGCTTTTGAGTAGGACTTTGTCATGAACGTGCCCGTCACGCTTGATTCTGAATGTGTGTTGGCAACCCACGGCCCGAAGTCAGTGAGCAGTTTTTCCTCTATCGGGCGGTAAAGCCGCCCGCTGGCAATCCAGTCAGCGTAAAGGATTTTTTTTTCACCAAATGGAGATTGAAAAGTGTAGTCAATCCCGATGATATTTTTTCTGTATTTTGAGAAATATTGCTGCAGATCAGTCATAAAACATTTAATTTTTGGATGGAAATTAGTAAACAACCCCGGCATTAAAAAACGGGAAAAACAGAATACGGATTGAGAAGAGCACTTAAATTGAGCTCATTAACACTCCGGGAGAAAGAAAAAAAACATTTCCTTGCCCGGAGCGAACAGAGGTCGTAATCAGTTATCTTTTAAGAATTATTGTACAAGCTCTATTCTCTGAATCATTTTATGAGTGGCAGAGTCAAAGTGAATTTTGAACCTTCATTCAGTTTGCTTTCATAGGAAATTGTGCCATTAAGTGCTTCGGCAAAGCTTTTGGCTATGGTTAGCCCGAGTCCGGTTCCTTCATAGGCACGCGTATAACCCTCACTTGCCTGACGGAATGCCTCGAAGATTAATGATTTAACATCATCAGGAATGCCAATGCCCGTATCAGAAACAGTAATAATTATCGAATTTCCGGCTGTCTCAGAAGTAATTAAAACTTTTCCCTCGAAGGTAAATTTAATAGCATTCTGAATAAGATTGCTGAGTATATCAGCAACCAAGACTCTGTCTGACTTACAAATTAATTTACCCGGGCTCAGCTCACTTATTAAGGTTAATCCTTTTATCTCAGCTTCGGTCTGATGCAGGTCCATCGCGCAAGCAATGGTTTCATTAATATCAAGGTCACTGAGTAAGGGCACAATGTGCTCCTTTTCAATGCGTGAAAACTGCAATAAATTATTAAGAGTCATTAATAATCTGCTGCCTCCGTGTTTGATGTTTACCGCCATATTTACAATCTGCTGATTCTCCGCGATTTCTTTAATCAGCTCTGAAAAACCAAGTACAGAAATAAGCGGAGTTCTAAGTTCGTGGCTCAGATTAGCAAGAAGATTAGACTTGAGGGTATTCATCACTTCGGCTTTTTCTTTCGCCCTGATGAGTTCCTGTTCGTTTATCTTTTTATCCGTCACATCCAGCCCGATAATCAGATAGTGGATTGGTTCGTTCTCAGAGTTCAGAATCGTTGAGATAGTTAGTGATTCCCAGAAAAACTCACCGTTTTTTCTTTGATTATAAAACTCACCGTTCCAGATTTCTCCGTTTTTTAATTTGTTTTGAATGTCTGTCAACTGTAATTCGGTAAGACTGTCATTAGCTAAAATCTGGGCTGGTTGACCAATGACTTCTTCCGCGGTAAAACCGGTTACAGAAGTAAATGTCGGGTTTACATAGACAATCTCGTCGTTCAGGTTTGTCAGAATAATCAAAACGGGACTTTGTTCGATAGCACAATTCAGTGTAATAATTTCATTTTCTTTTTCAATCAGCTCAGTTACATCAGTAATTGTTCCTATATATCCGATAACCTCATCATTGTTATATTCCGGAACCGCGTTCCCAATCACCCAGATTATTTTGCCGTCAGATTTTGTGAAACGGTATTTTGCCTGAGAACCGGTCTTTTCAATGCTTGCCTTCTCCCATTCAGACATAATTACCTCTCTGTCTTCAGGATGAACTGCTTTCAGCCATCCGATTCCTTTGGCCTCCTCAGAAGTTAAACCAGAGAGTTCACACCAACGGGGGTTAACATATACCGTGTCACCGTTAGCATCTGCCTTAAAAATACCGACTGGGGAGACGTTGGCAAGCGTCTGAAAGAGTCTGCGGCTTTTTTCTAATTCTTCTTCTATAATTTTTATATCAGTAACATCCTCAACAAATCCGTCATAACAGACTAATTTACCCTCTTTATTTTTAATTGCCTTTGCACTTTCGCGAACATAAATAAAAGTACCGTCTTTTCTTCTCCACTTGTCATCCCAGTTATGTATCTCACCGTGTTTTTCAATTTCCTCCATGAATTTTGTTCGGTCTGAAGAAATTTCGAAGCCATCAATAGTAAGATCGCGGCGGGCGAGTTCTTCAAATGAAGAGTAACCGAGCATGGAAATCAGTTTTCTGTTCGCAAGGAGAATTCTGCCTTTCGGATTGGTGCGATACAGACCGAATATAGCACCCTTAAAAAACGAACTGAATCTTTCTTCGCTTTCCCGCAGTTCAATTTCAATTTTTTTTCTGTCTTTAATTTCATTTTCAAGAGCATCCGCATAACTCCTTAGTTCTGTTTCGGCGCGCTCAGTCTGTATCATTTTATCTTCAAGTTTGCTTATGAGCACGCTGTTATATTCTCTGAGAAGTGCATCCTCACCGATTGAAGGACCAGGGGAACTTTTGGGCACGGATTTATTCATACCCGGTAAGCGGTTCATTACATCCTGAACCGCACTTAAAAATGCTTCCGGCTCAAGCGGCTTGATCAGAAATTCATCTGCACCCAGTTTCAGGGCGAAATCTCTGTCGGCGGTTGAAGTATAGGTGGCTGTATAAAAAATAAAAGGTGTTTCTTTAAGTTTTGGCTTACGCTTCACCTCAATGCAGAAGGTGTATCCATCCATAACCGGCATCAAAATATCAGAAATGATAAGGTCCGGCAGAAACTCCTCTGTTTTGTCAAGCGCCTCCTTTCCGTTTTTTGCGGTCTCAAGAATAAAATCATTTGACATGAGTACTGCTTCTAACAAAAAGATATTCTGCAGGTTGTCGTCAACTATTAAAATCTTTTTCATGAATTCCTCTTTTGTGAGATGACTGCTTCCATCTCAGCGATAAAATTGTCAGGATCAATAGGTTTCTCAATATAGCCGTCTGCGCCTGAGGCCAGCACCCTTTCTTTGTCTCCCATCATCGCAAAGGATGTGACCGCAATGATGGGGACGGCAGATAATTTTTTATTTTCCCTGAGCTTAACAGCCACAGTATATCCGTCCATTTCCGGGAGCTGAATATCCAGCAGAACAGCATAAGGTGTAGTTTTTGCCGCGGATGTAATTCCGTCCTCTCCGCTGTAGGATTGAAGAACCTCGTATCCGCTGCATTCAAGCAGATATGTAAGCATGTACATATTCTGTTCGTTGTCCTCAATTATTAAAATCTGCTTACTCATAATTCACTGAAAGATATTGGTAATGAAACAATAAACGTTGAACCAACGCCGAATTCAGTTTCAACTGAAATTTCACCATGAAGCAGGTCTGCAAGCTTTTTGCAAATAGACAGACCAAGACCTGTTCCCTCATGTTTTCTGGTTAGCCCTGAATCAATTTGAATAAAAGGTTTAAAAAGATTTTGCACTTGTTCTTCCGGAATTCCGATTCCTGTGTCAATAACTCTTATGGTAAGCTGGTTGCCGGTTACTTTTGCGTCAAGCCGTACGAATCCGCTTTCGGTAAATTTGATCGCGTTATTAACCAGGTTAATTAAAATCTGCTGAAATCTTAGTTTGTCAGTTGTTATAGATCTTACACTTTCTGCGATTGTAGAATGAAGTAGCAGATTTTTTTTGGCTGCTGCCGGTTTTACGTTTTCAATTACTTTATGTATAACTGGCTGAATATCAAATTCTTCAGGGAAAATTTTAAGCTGACCAGATTCAACTTTTGAAATATCCAGAACATCATTAATCAGTGAAAGAAGATGACGGGAGCTGTTTTGAACCATGTTGAGCTGCTTTTTCTGTTCAGTGTTCAACTGCCCGGGTTTTTCCTGCAATAAAATTCCCGTAAACCCGATAATAGAATTAAGAGGAGTCCTAAGCTCGTGAGACATGGTTGCAAGGAAAGCTGATTTTAACCGGTCTGCTGACTCAGCCCGTTCTTTTTCTTGCTCTAACTCAGCGGTTCTCTGCTCAACAAGCGTTTCCAAATGATCTCCGTAAAGCAGCAGCTCTTCTTCCGCTCTTTTTTTCTCAGTTATATCGTTCAGGGTAATAAACGCGCCCATCGTCTCTCCTTCAGAATCAGTGAGCTTCTGCCCGCTAACCAGAATTATTTTATGATTATATCCCTCAAGCTTAAGCAGGAACTCTTCATTAAGGAAGGACTCTCCATTAAGCACCCGTGGGAACGGCAGATTTGAAGGGTTAGTAATGATTCTGGAATCCTTTGTTGTGGGAGTAACTGTTACGCCTGAAATAAAATTGATATCTGAGATTTCCGCGGATTCAAGAATTACCAGAGCGGCTTTGTTCACTCGCGTCAGGCGTCCTGATTCATCACTGACCAATATCCCTTCATTCATGGTTTTGAATACTTCCGAGAGCAGCCGTTCCTCTTTCTCAAGAGCTTTCACTGCCTGAAGCCGTTTTGTGTCTGAATCAATTGACTCAAGCGCAAAGGATATATCAGAGGCAAGCTCATTAAACAACAGCGAGATTTCAGAATCAAAAAAATCTTCTTCTCCGGAACAGATGCTGAAACTGCCGATCACCTTCCCGAACATTCTCACAGGAGTGGTCAGACAGGTTAGCGAATTATTTGGGGCTGCTGATAAACTACCCTCTGCGTCATCAGGAAGACCGAGGTGCACGATTTCATGTATATATTTACCCATGCTGAGTATCCGGGAGTTTTTTTCGGTCAGGAGCTGTGAGTATATCTTACTGCGGGCTGATTCATCAACTATGACCCCTGATTCAGAAGCATACCAAAATTCGGGAGTGGTGCCGGAATTATTATCATACCAGAGATTTATCCATACAAGCGGAAAATTTCCCTCTGTTACGGTAAGTTTGCAGCATTCAGTAAGAAGTGATTCCCTCTCTCTGGTCTTGTTTAGTGCCTCATTAACACGGCTCATGAGCGAATAGACACGGTTGGTATTCACCAGCTTTCGTTCGGCACTCCTCCGCTCGGTAACATCTTCAATAATTTCAATCGCGAGCACTTTTGTGTTTTCATTGTCAAAGATTGGAATGCTTTGTGTGTCCAGCCATGCAACTGTACCATTGCTCATCTTCAGAGAACGCAGCTCCCTGTGTGGTTCAAGCATATCCTTTATCAGGATATCCTTATCCTGCAAGTACTCCTGGAATTCATTTTCTGCAAGAAAATCATCATTCAGATTTTTACCGATTATCTTGTCCTCAGATTCAATACCGGCAAATCTGGCAAATGCCTTATTGCAGCCCAGGTAGTAACCATGTCGGTCCTTCCAGAAAATGGGCTGGGGGATGTTGTCAAGAATAGTATTGATGATTGATCTGCTTTCGCTCAGGTCTTTAATCAGATTACGGTTTTCATCATTTTTACTGCTGATAGTTTCCAGCATTTCATTAAAAGTTTTTATCAGATGTCCGACCTCATCATTGCTTTTTATTTCAGCTCTTCTTGTGTAGTCATTATTGAGGGAAACTAACCGGGCAGTATTAGTCAGACCTGAGAGTGAGCCGGTTATGGTTCCATGAAGACGTAAAGCAATCATGAGTCCTAAAAGTGAAGAAATGAGAATAATCAGAGAAACAAATATGATAATCTGCTGCTGCTGATTGTAAAACTGCTGTAAACTCGCGATAATGATGATTTTACCAATGGGACCTGATTCATCCTTAATGGACTTGTAGGTCATTAACGAAGAGCCGACAAACTCCTGCGAATCAGATTCTGATTTGTCCGGCAGTATGTGCAAACTTGAATCAGTGGTTGAATAAGAGGCAAACACTTCTCCTGACACATCAAGTATATATGCGTGAGTAATGGAGGGTATTATGCGGAGTGAATTAAGGTTTTCTGAAGCCAGTGACGAATCCTGAAAGAGGAGTGCTGCGGTGCTTCTGTCTGCTAATAATTCACTGATGGATGCTATATCCTCTGTTAGTTTTTCGCGTTCAGTAATGCTATGGTAGATTACCATTATTATTCCGGTAAGCATCAGACTCAGAATGGTTGTAAGCATAATCATAAAAATGATTTTTGCTTTTATGGTCATTCGGCTGAGGTAACCGCGGAGTGATGACATACTACTTAATCACCTTTGCCACTTCAAGCAGTTTTGCGCTTATCTTCAGACCTGATTTATTGGCTTCTGAAAGATTGATTGCCAGTTTTATCCTGCCGCCCTCATTGTACATACCGATTATACCCCCCTGAAGGACAAAATCTTCGATGTCGCTTACTGTCAGAACATTTTTGCCCGAAAGCTGTCTTAAAATTTCACCGCTGAACCGTTCTTTTGAATTATCGATGAATAGCAGATTGATGTTTTCCTTCCCATCAGGCGGCGTATTAACCGAAATTACGCTTATTTGGCTGCTTAAATTTTTTTCTTCAACGTATGCCTTCAGAAAAGCATTTATTTTTTCAGAACCGAAAATTACAATCCGCAGGGGAGCATCGTTTTTATCGGATTTCCAGGTAATAAACCTGGTGAAGTTAAAAATAAATGCGGCCTTTACTTTTGCTTCGGTATCAGCGTTCATTATGTTTAAGGTACGGTTACCTTCTTGAAAAGGTGGTAAATTTGCGGCCCCAGAAACTAAAATAATTACAAAAAAAGTGAATACCCGTACAAATATCCTCATCGTATATACCGGTGAGCAGTTTTTAAATCATTAAACCATACTTTGCGGCTGAGTATCTGATGTATCACAAAAACGCCACCTTAATACCGGTCATAACAGAAAAGCCGGTATTTTTGAACTGCCAGGGGAGATCAAATTTGTTGTTGGTCAGATTGTAGAACTCCAGAAATCCCTCCATAGAATTAGCATCTGTGTAATAAAGTTGTTTGGAAAGCAGAACATTCAATAACAGACCCGGTTTATAGAAAGTGCGACCGGCTTTTGAGTTGCTGTCATAAAATCCACTGTTATAATTCAGATACATATTCAAAGTAAAAAGTTCAGGGGATGAGTAATAGAGACCGGCATTATAAATTGATTCGGGCGAAAAGGGAATTGCAGAACCATCCTGATCAGCATCAAACTGATTATTTGTTTTGCTGCTGAGCATTGTGATATTTGCAAACCAGGAAAAATCTTTGAGAATAACCTGTGTGATTTCAAGCTCTCCGCCGGCTGCTGTTGAAGACTCTGTGTTCATTGACTGTGTTTGCGAGGGGCTCTGGCTTATCACATTATCAAGGATTGCATTATTAATGATAGTATAAAATCCTCTCACATTCAGATGTATCTGATCCGGCAGACCAATTTTGATTCCTAAATCAAAACTGGTACCGTTTTCAGCGGTCAGACCAGGGTTTGGGAGCTGACCATCAAAGCCGGGAAGCCCTGCGCTGCCCACAGGTATAGTTCCCCCTATTGACTTAAAAGAAGGGGGTGAGAAGTTTGAGCCCGCGTTAAAATATATTTCATTAGTCTCATTGAAATCATATTTAAAACCGAAACTCCAGAGGAATCTTTCCCATGAGTTATCAGACTGCAGCGGAAGCTGTCCGTTTAAAGTTTCGACTGTTGTGGTTATTCTTGAATATCTCACCCCTGCCCGAACCACAAGTTCATCCAGGGGGTGCCATTCCTCCTGTGAGTATATACCCAACTGACGGGCATTAGCTTTATTGCCGTAGAGCTTAAATCCGTTCAGGCGATCTGTCCAGGTTGCATAATCAGCGGTTTGAAAATCAGCCCCGATTGAAAACACACTGCGTGTATGGTGCATATACGAGAGAGAAAAGTCAACCGGGAGGATAAACTGATCAACCCCGTCAAGAGACTTTAATGTATCAATGATGCCAAAGTTACTTTCCTGCCATGCTCTTTTATATGACCTGACCCCTAAATGAGACTGAAACAAAAGATTGTCTTTTAGTTTTAACTCATATCCGGAGTTGAAAGTAAAATAATCATTCTGAAAACCCAGATAAACGCGACCGCGGTCACCGTCATGTTTTGTGCCGTGCAGGTAAATATTCAATTTCTGTCTGTCGTTATCTTCCGGTAAATACGTAAGACCGGCATAACCTTTAATCTTTTTGTAAAGAGGATTTTTCCTCATGTTAAGCCATGAGTCGGGACTTCCGTAATCAGTATAATCAGACTGCTCGTAACTGATTCCGCCGAGGTAGTGCAAACTGCCTGAGCGACTTTGATGATACAACTGTGAATTAAGGGTGTTGAATGAGCCGAATGAATTCCTGATAAACGTTCTCGTCTCAGAAATTCTCTCTTTAAGTATCAGATTTACCGTGCCAGCCAGCGGGCTTTGGCTTCCCGCAAAATCCTGTGACAGGAAGTTTGGATAAAATACTGATGCCGGTCCTCTCTGCACTTCAATCTTTTCAACTGCATTAAGATCAAGAGACATCGGGTCAACAAACGCGTCTATCACAAGACCATTAAGCATATAGGTGCTGTATTTGGGTCCGATACCACCGTAGGTGCCCCAATTGGCGTCATTGCGGGAAAGGGATACAACTGAAGCACCTGGTAGTTTGCTTATCACTTCACTTATATTCCGGTTACCGGCTATTGCGGCCTCAATATTCTGGCTGGTGATAACATCAATTTTTTGGGTTACATTACCGGCGAGCTGCGGAAATTTCGAAGGGGTTATGACCACCTGCATCAGTTCATCCAGACTCAGGGCAAAGTAGTCAATTTTGGAGGTGTCCTGCTGGGCAAGGCATAGGGGAGCTGTTTGCAGGAATATGAGGAAAACCGCAAATCCGACCGATGTATTTTTTATCACTCTTTACATCCTTTGCTGAGTAGTGGATTACTTTACCAGCCGGGGGTGCTCTGAAAAGAAAAGAGTATTTGAACAGACTACAGAAATGCATTCCCGTCACGAACACTCTTTACCGGAAAACTTAATTCCTCAGGCAGACCCTGACAGTATTAGGACTATAAAAGTACGCAAATTCAAAGAGATACAGAGTGATTTTTATTACCGGCATTCTGAGCACTTCTTAAGAGAATATTATTTATAGCCGCTTAAAATTAGCAAACGCGGCAATAAATAACAAGCTGTGATCAGGAGCGGGGGGAAACACCCCACAGAGTCAGGCAGTCAACCTGACAAATTCCGTGACCGTGGATTAAAAAAGCGATAGTTCGGGCTGAGAATTGCACGAATATTTGCCGGGTATGCTGGAGCTTCCCTTAAGGTTGGAAACATTTACACAAAAAAAAAGCCCCGCGTTCTGAGCGGGGCTTGTATGATTAGTCTTTCTGATAAACGCCGTGACAGTCAGGGCACTGGTTGTATTCAACTCCCTGATTAAGATTTGAGGGATGAAGAAAATTCAACCCGCTTAAGGAAACCATTTCAGTTTCATCGCCTGCTTTCTGACTGATAATCGTATGGCAGATATTGCAGTCGGCTGAGATTTTTTTTCCATCCGGGCCAAAATGTTTGTCATCGTGGCAGCGGAAACATCCTTCATAATACATGTGACCAAGATTGTTGGGATATTTTTTCCAGTTTACTTTCATAACAGGAAAGTAGTTTTTGGAATAAATTTCCTGAATTCCCTGAATGGATTTTTTCAGGTCATCCTGCCGGTTTTTCATGATATCAGGATAGGAAGCACTGTAGAAGTTACTGATATAGAGGTCAATTTTCTTAACTGCTTCTTCTGTAGTATAATAATCTTTTTCAAGCACATCCATCGCAATGCTTTTGATATACGGAAGAGTCGGGTCAATGAGGCCTGAGCTCATAAAACGGTTTAACATTTTATCCGGCTGATTGTAAATATGAGCGGGACGGTTGTGACAGTCAATACAGTCAAATCTGCGCATCTCCTCTGATGGGGGAGTGAACTCTTCTTTATCCTTGGTGCTGTATATAACTTCTTTGCCCTGTTTGTCAATCACCTTAACCCAGGGGATGGTCTGTCGGGTTTCATCATCAGTGTAGTAATATATATCATTGGCAATATTCATGTGATAATGGATACCCTGTGTGATTCCTGAAGCAGCCGATCCTCCGCCAACCTTCATGAGCATGGTGAGCGAATGAAGGGTGTTTGCCTCATCGGTCAGGTAGTAGTTACCTGAAACCTTCTTCTCACTGAAGAAGTGAGCAGGCCAGTGACACTGTTCGCAGGTGTGTTGAGCCGGCCGCAGGTTCTTAATAGGTGTTTCAATGGGTCTGGAGAATTTATTAAACGCAACTGAATAAAGCTGATACGCGCCAGAGATTTTTGCCTGAACAAACCAGTCAGCACCGGGACCAATGTGACACTTAGCGCAGCCAACACGGCTGTGCGCAGAGTTAAGATAGGCAGTATATTCCGGGTGCATTACCTCATGGCACATGGTACCGCAGAACTCATCTGAGTCAGTATATTCGTATGCCTTAAAACTGCCAAATGCTGAAAAGACAAGGAGAAGAACTGTAACAATGGTAATCATGGATACTGCAGTCCGGTGTTTGGGGTCGTTTAAATCAACCACCGGAAACGTTCTTTCCTTGGCAAGCCCCCGTTTCATTAATGAGTGTTCGCGCCATATAGCCGCGGCAACCAGCAGCAGTCCGCAGATCATGATTGCCGGAAGAATTATGAACGCTATAATGCCCATGTAGGGCTTGGTTTCATGTGCGAAAAACTCGAGGGCTATCAAAAAGAGAATAAGTCCGAATGATATCCCTGCAACAGCGAATCCTAAAAGAGCCAGAGGCGAATAAAATGCCTGCGGTAGTTTACCTTTCATGACTTTTCTTCCTTATTGCTTGTTTTTTTCGTCAGGTTCTTCCGGATCAATGATGTCATCTTCACCGAGTTCTTTCTCTTTCAGCTTTTCTTTGATGCGCGCCAGTTCAAGCGGATGCTCTTCTGCCATCTCTTCTTCGGTGATAGTACCCTTCCACCAGGCAAGACTCATTGGATATATATCCGGGTTGAACATTACAAAGTAGAAATGCCATACAACTATTGCCAGGAAGGCGAGCCATGCCTCATAATAGTGAATGGTACGAGCCACATCCCATCCGAGTTTGGTAAAGAGATTCATAAAGGTATTGTCAAACCACATAATAACACCGGTAACAGTCATCACAATGGTTCCCCAGATGAGCGCCCAGTATTCAGCTTTTTCAACATAACTGAAACGGTCAAGCAGCGGTTTGTCATTCTGCAGCCCAAGGTTATACTTCAGAACACCGATGGCATCTTTGGCATCCTGCAGGCGGGGCAGCAGGTCACGGATAAGCTGTTTACCGCGCGGGACAAACAGAATGTAATATATATGGTAGAGCGAAACAACAGTCATAACAACCGCGGCAATACGGTGCAACAGACTGCGCAGTTCAAATGCGTTTTCACTTATATTTCTGATGGAGACCACCCACCATGCATTCGGGAAACGCAGCATGAATCCGGTAACAACCAGCAGCATGAAACTAATGGCGAGGGTTATGTGCTGAATTCTTTCGTTCTTTGACATTCTCAGATACAGTGCATGACTATGCTTTTCGTGAGGTATCAGTCCGCGCTGTTTCATCTTCTTAATCTTTGACTTCTTTATAAAGTCAATGAAGTTATGAAAGAACATGCCTCCGATGGTGCCGACAATCATTAGTATATATCCAAATGCTATATAATAAAGAATCGGATCTTCTCCTTTTTCCAGAGTAACGTGAATTTTACCTTTGGTAAAGTTTTCATTAGCACCCGGATGGCAGGACCCGCAGGTTTCAACCAGATTGGATTTATGAATAGTTGATGTCGGGTCTGATGATGACTTAATGTTATGTACACCATGGCAGGATGCACAATTGGCAACCGAGGCCGATCCGCCTTCAAGAGCCAGCCCGTGATAGGTTTCCTGAAATGTTGAAAACCGGTTAGCTGAAATTCCGTATTTATCGGAGAGCTTTACTGAACTGTGGCAGGGTGCGCAAACCTGAGTTGATACGTTTTTGAATGCGACCGGAGCATTGGGGTCCTGGGTATCAAGGATGTTGTGTTCGCCATGGCAGTCAGTGCAGACAGGTGCATCTATATTCCCTTTTGCAATGGAAAGACCGTGCGAACTTTCGTTAAACTCTTTAAGAATATCACCATGACATTTACCGCAGGTTTCCGGAATATTTTTCTTGGCAACCGGGGAGGCAGGATCGGTACCTTTATTAATGTCATGAGCTCCGTGACAGTCAACGCAGCCCGGTGCCTTAGCGTTTCCCTTGAGTAAAGCTTTACCGTGAACACTCCTGTCGTATGCTTTTATAAATGCCTGAGTTGAGGCAAACTGACTGCTTACCTCCGGCGCGTCAAGATGGCAGGAAAGACAAAGTTTTTCTTCTGCCCGCTTGGTTGCCAGTGTATCATTATTCATCGAACTCAGGGTAATAGGAGTTGCATGGCAGGACTGACAGTCGTTAAATGCTTGTACACCCTTTTCAATTGAGCGGTAGTGAGCAGAATGTTTGAACATCTCATCCTGTTCTGCGTGACATTTTACGCAGCTAAGCTGACCGCTCTCGCCTGCTTTTTTTACTCTCTGGACTTCATGGGTACCGTGGCATCCCTTACAGTCGTATGCTTTACCTGTCCCTTTTCCGCCAGCTTTTACCATAAACGGGTGGAAAAGGTGCTTTACAGGGGCATTTTTATGACAAGTAAGGCAATTAACGGGCTGGATATTTTCTTTATGGGGAATCTCATCCGGGTCAAATCCGCTATGGCAGGAAACGCATTCAAGTTTTCCGTGAACCGAGGTATTGATCTTTTTTTCATCGGCAAACAGGGAAACTTCCTTTCCGTTACGTTCCGTGGTCATGCTATCATCGGAGTGGCAGGTCAGGCAGTCTTCCTTAGTCTGAGCCGGCATGCCCGGGCTTAAAAGAGGGAAAAACACAGTTATGAGGATAATGAAGAAGCCGGTGCTGAATTTACTGCCTGCAGAAAGTTTTTTTGAGTTCTGAGTCATTCTATTACCAAAGTCGGGAATTTTTTTTAATAAATGATGAAACTTTGAACAGTTTTTACCCGAACTGTTGAAAAATGGGGCAAAACTATAATCCATTTCGAATCATCTGCAATTTTACCTTTACCTCACAAAAGTAGTGCCAAATTTTCATTTTCGGGGTTTTTTGAGAATTTTAATACAAAAAAGTTGATTATTAACTATATTTCGTATTTTTAGAAAGGTATAAAAATACCTTTAAATTAGATAATTAACTGTCATTATAGTCAATATAATAGTTATGAAAACGAATTCTAACTGGAACCCCGGCAAGGGAGATTATCGCAGAAGCACAGGTCATACAAACAGATCAATACAAGAGAAGGAAAAAGTTAAATTTAGGGCTAATATGATACGGTTTGTCCTGCTTTTTTTAACGCTGCTTGGAGCAACCCTCCTGGGCAATTATCTTTTCTGTAACACTCATAAAATAATAAAATAGAAACTTATGAATTATATTATCGGGATTGACGGAGGGGGAACCAAAACCCACTGTGTGATGGCAACTCGGGACAAATCTCCTGTTTACGAATGTTTCGGTGGTCAGGCAAACTTCCTTATGCTGGGTACTGAGGCAGTTTCCGCCACAATTCTTGAACTCATCAAACAATGCACAGAATCTCAGAATATCGGATTTAACCAGATTGACGCGGTACTCACCGGGGCAACGGGTGCAGGCCGCCGTTCGGACGCTGAAATTCTCGAAAAGGATTTTACCGCCTTTATTCAAAAACAAAACCTGAGAATTAGAAATTTTTCAGTTGAAAGCGATGCCCGTATTGCGCTGGAGGGTGCTTTTTCTGGCAGGGAGGGGTGCATTCTTATTGCCGGTACCGGTTCTATTTTATTTGGTAAGGATACTAAGGACAGAATCTACAGGGTCGGCGGTTTTGGTCGCTTTCTGGGTGATGAAGGCAGCGGATATATGCTCGGGCGAAGAGGTCTGATTGCTGCCGCTAAAAATTTTGACGGTCGCGGGTCTGATACTCTTCTGCTTAATTTGCTTTCACAGGAATTCAAAATCACTTCACCGGAAGATTTGATTACCCGCATATACCGCGAAAATTTTGACATCGCTTCTTTCGCTCCGCTTGTCATTAAAGCCGCTGAACAGGGGGATCATCAGGCAGTAAAAATACTCGAGGAGGAAATTGATGAATTGATGCTGCATCTTAAAGCAATAAAAAGGAAAATCATTGTGGCAACACTGCAGGTTTCCTTCATTGGCGGACTGATTGCCAATGATACATATTATTCGCGCAGGTTCAGGCAGAAAATAAGTGAAACGATGCCCGATGTTAATGTGATTGATGCTGAAAACAGCCCCGCCTACGGAGCGGTTTTGATGGCAGCAAAAAAATTATCAGGCAATTAACGGTACAATAAAATTTTGTAAAGAGAAAACTCTATGGCTTCTGCAAAAGCATCAACACGAAATCCATGGGCGTGGGTTCCATCGCTCTACTTTGCTGAGGGTATTCCATATATCGTGGTAATGACACTTTCAGTAATAATGTATAAACGGCTCGGCGTTTCAAACACCGACATTGCATTATATACAAGCTGGCTATATCTCCCCTGGGTTATTAAGCCGCTTTGGAGTCCGCTTGTTGATTTGACACGAACCAAGCGTTTCTGGACAGTGATGATGCAGCTCTTTATCGGGGCAGGACTTGCCGGTATCGCGTTAACTATTCCCGCTGATGATTATATACGCTACACCATGGCTTTTTTCTGGCTTCTTGCTTTCAGCTCTGCCACGCATGATATAGCCGCGGATGGTTTTTATATGATAGCACTGCCTGAACACGAACAGGCACTTTACGTAGGTATCAGAAGCACCTTTTACCGCGTTGCAAGTATTACCGGACAGGGTCTGCTGGTTATCCTCGCCGGTACTCTTGAAAGCTCAACCGGACTTCCTCCAGCCGAATTTTCATTTAATGCGGTTAAGCCAAATCAGGCAAATGTCCGATTTCTTGATGATTCAGTCAAATTCAGCAGTTCTGCTTCATCCGAGCTGCAAATTTTAGTTTCAGCTCCAAAAACCAATGTATCTTTAGTTCAGAATCCGAAAGAAGTAACTGACAGTATCATTGGTGCAGTAAAAGAATATAATCTGGCAAACGGCTTTTATGGTGTTCAGGCAGCTCCGGCAGCAGTTACCCCCTCCAAAGAGGAAGGAGGATGGTATGATACCTATATCAGCAATCCTTACAGCACGTATATCGTAACTCCACTTGAGAATTTTCTCCGCGCGAATTTCGGTGATGAATCAAAAAATACCGTACGGGTCATTAAAGCGGGAAACATCGGCATCGTATATATATCACTCAGTCAGCCGCCAGGTCGTGAAACTGTGGTGAATATCTCAAAAAGCGGAGGTGACAACAACTTCGTGATGATTGAGGGTGCAAGACTCGTTTTTACTGACAGCAACTGGAATAAACCGGCCGCTGTAATGGTGCAGACAGACCCCAAACTTAATTTTGAGTCAGCAGCTACCTTCCAGGCGGTCTCAGGAAACATTCCTCTTGCCTGGAGTATTACTTTTTATGTGATCGCTGGTTTGTTCTTTCTCTTCTTCATCTGGCATAAGTTTATTCTTCCGTATCCACCTACAGACAAAGCAGCGCTAAGCGGAGGAAATATTTTAAAAGAGTTTTTCAGAACATTTGCTCTCTTCTTCAAGAAGAAAAGAATCGGGCTCATTCTTGCGTTCCTTTTGCTCTTCCGCTTCGCTGAAGCGCAGCTTGTTAAACTCGCTTCGCCCTTCCTGCTGGACACAAAAGAAGTAGGAGGGCTGGGGCTTACCACTGCTGAAGTTGGCTTTGTGTATGGCACCATCGGAATTCTTTTCCTCACACTCGGCGGTATCCTGGGCGGAATAGCTACATCAAAGAAGGGACTGAAATTCTGGCTGCTGATAATGGTAGCTGCCATAAATCTCCCCGATCTGGTGTATGTATATCTGGCCTATGCTCAGCCGGAAAATTTTCTTATTATTAATATATGCGTTGCTATTGAGCAGTTTGGTTACGGGTTCGGTTTCACTGCATATATGCTTTTCCTGATCTATGTAAGTGAAGGGGAACATAAAACAGCGCATTACGCCATTGGAACCGGATTCATGGCTCTGGGTATGATGATTCCCGGTATGTTCAGCGGCTGGCTGCAGGAACTTATTGGTTATCAGAATTTCTTCATCTGGGTGATGATTGCTACAATCCCCGGATTCATCATTGTTAAATATCTTCCTGTCAGTCCGTCATTTGGCATGAAAAAAGAGAAAGAGAATTAGAAGTTATCAATGATGCGCATTACGAGTTTTTTATTTCTTGCAGGAATTGTTTCTTTTTTACTGACCGCCTCGGTTTCGTTTGATAATGAGAATCAGTTTGGCAGCCGGATACTTTTCCGCGATACTGTTTCACATAACCCGGGTAATTACCTTTTTTCACAGCCGGAAAGCAAATGGGTGAAGGAGACACTCGCCTCAATGACACTGGAGGAGAAAGCAGGACAGTTGGTTATTCCGAATGCAAACGGTTTTGATTCATCTGATTCTTCAATGTCATATATACGCCTGAAACGCCTCGTTGAGGAATATAAGGTGGGCGGATTTGTATTCTTTAAGGGCCGGCTTCCTGAAAAAACAGTTCTGATGAACAGACTGCAGGAGCTTTCAAAATTACCGCTGCTCATGGGTTCTGATTTTGAGCATGGTGTCGGGATGAGAGTTGATGAAGGGACTGATTTCCCCAGTTTGATGGCTCTGGGTGCCGCTGATGACAGTTTGCTGGCCTATGAGATGGGAGCAATCATCGGCAGAGAGTCAAGAATGATTGGCATTCATCAGAATTACGCCCCGGTAGTTGATGTTAATAATAATCCCGATAATCCCATCATCAATACACGCTCGGTCGGTGAAGACCCTGAGCTTGTTTCCCGCATTGCCTCTGCTCTTATGAGGGGGATGCAGGACTCAAGAATGATTGCAACCATAAAACATTTCCCCGGACACGGCAACACATCGCAGGACTCTCACAACGAAACTGCGTTAATTGCATCATCGAAATTTGATTTTAATAAAACAGAATTATATCCTTTCCGGAATCTTATCTCCGAAGGTGCTTTGTCGGTCATGGTTGGTCACATCCGGATTCCAAAAGTATATACATCCGGAGTGCCGGCAACTCTTTCTTCTGAAATAACCACCGGGCTTCTGAAAAATGAATTGCAATTTAAGGGGCTGGTTGTTACGGATGCTATGAATATGCACGCCATAAGCAAGGTGTATCCGGACAGTCTTTCCACACTGATGGCGCTTAAGGCCGGTAATGATCTTATCCTTTTTCCTGCTAATCCTGAGTCGGCTGTTACTTCAATTGTTAACAGCGTGAGGGCAGGGCTGATATCAGAAGAGCGGCTCAACGAATCAGTGACCAAGCTGCTCAGGGTAAAAGAGTGGGCTGGACTGGCGGAGAACCGGCTGATTCCTAATGGTGAGATTCTTCACTCAGTTAAAAGCAGCTATGCCGAAAAAATTTCTGCTCAGATTGCAAAAAAATCCATCACACTTGCAAAGGATAAAAAGAAAAATATTCCGCTAAAGCTGGACAATAAACATAAGTACATCCACCTTATCGTTACGGAAGGAAGAATGGATAAAGGGGGGTATTTTGACAGTCTGCTCAGAACTGCCCTCCCCAAAATTAAAACTGTTGAGATCAACAAATTTACCCTCAAGCGTGACCTCAACAAGATTTTCGCTGAGATAAGAAAGCATCAGACGGTTGTTATTTCAGTTTACAACAGCATCTCTTCCTTCAAGGGCACGCGTTCTTTCGACCCCCGTATTGAAAAAATGGCAAGGAAGATTAACGCACTCAAAAAAAATAAAATTCTTCTTTCTCATGCTGACCCGTATATAACTGACCTTTTCCCCTCAGCGGGAACCTATATGCTAAATTATGGCCACTCGGAAGCATCAGAAATGGCACTTTTTAAAGCTCTCATCGGCAGTAACCAGATAACCGGTAAACTGCCAGTGAGCATTCCTTCGGCCGGTCTTAAGAAGAGTGATGGTATTATGAAGAATACGGTAGTAATTGAATATGTAGCTTTAGAAGATTCTCTCTTCAAAGGCGCGGACTCTTTAATCGAAAAAGGAATAAAGGACTCAATTGCCCCGGGGATGACAGCGCTTGTTCTAAAAGACGGTGATATTGTTTATAAACGGACCGCCGGCCGCTTTACGTATGATCCAGATTCATCACCTGTTACCGACAGCAGTATTTATGACCTGGCCTCAGTTTCCAAAGTAATCGGGACGACTACCGCGGTGATGATCTGCATTGACCGTAAACTTTTTTCGCTTGATGATAAGGTGGTAAAATATCTTCCCCAGTTCGGCGCGAACGGTAAAAAAAAGATAACAATCAGAAATTTAATTGTTCATACCAGCGGACTTCCTGCATTTAAGAAGTATTATGAATTTGTTAAAAACGGCGATGAACTGCTTAAGGATATATATAACTCTGAACTGATCTACCAGCCAGGCACAAAAACAGTTTACTCTGATCTGGGTATGATCACCATGCAAAAGATTATTGAAAAAGTGACGGGTAAACGGCTTGATAAATTCCTTCATGCAGAAGTTTTCAGCAAGCTGGGAATGAAAAGCACCATGTATGCTCCGCCTGCTTCTTTGAAACACAGGATGGTACCCACAGAGGTTGATAATTACTGGAGAAATCGTCTGCTTATCGGTGAGGTTCATGATGAAGCGGCTTCAATGCTCGGAGGTATCGCCGGTCATGCAGGGCTTTTTTCAACAGCCGGAGATCTTGCTGTTTACCTCCAGATGCTGTTGCAGGGTGGGGAGTATAAAGGTGTAAGATATATAAAGAAAGAAACGGTTGCCCGGTTTATTAAAAGACAGTCTGAAATGAGTACAAGAGCGCTCGGCTGGGATACAAGAGATGAAGATTATCCCTCAGCCGGGAAACTCTTTTCTATGTCCTCGTACGGTCACACAGGATATACAGGGACATCTGTCTGGACTGACCCTGAAAAAAATGTTATAGTAATTTTACTTACAAACCGGGTACATCCAACAAGAGAGAATGGTAAACTCTTAATATTCAGACCAAAGTTTCATACTGAAATTATGAAAGCACTCGGATACTGAAATGGTATCGTATAAGAAATTATTCCCTCTGAATGCTGATCAAAAGCGCACAGTGGTGGGCATCATTGAAAGAATGTCCCTTCAGGAAAAAGTCGGGCAGATGATAAGCCCCGGTTCGATAGGTGTCTTTCAGTCGGCAGAAAGTGCTGCCTACAGAAAGATTATTCAACTTGTAGAAAAGATTGGCATCGGGGGCATTGTTCTCTTCCGCGGTGATATATATGCTTATTTTGAACTGATAGAGGAACTACAGGCAAAGAGTAAAATCCCGATACTTTTTTCAGCGGATTTTGAACGCGGTCTGGCAATGAGGATAACAAATACTCTGTCTTTTCCCCTTAATATGGCACTGGCCCGCACCGGTGATCTAACTTTAGCAAACAGGATGGGGAAGACCATTGCCAGGGAGTGCCGCGCACTGGGGGTTTCAATGAATTTTGCTCCTGTTGTTGACCTCGCTGGAGAAAAAAAGAATCCGGTTATTAATACCCGTGCTTATGGTTCAGATAAGGAGCTGGTTTCCTCGTTCGCCGAGGCATTTATCAGGGGCGCATCATCTGAACATATACTCAGCTCTGCAAAGCATTTCCCCGGTCACGGATTTACAACAATGGACTCCCACCGTGAGCTGCCACTTATTAACCGTTCAAAAAAGAAAATGCTTGCTGATGATATTTATCCTTTTGAAAGATGTATAAGTGCCGGAGTGCAGAGTATAATGATGGGACATCTTGAAGTTCCGGCATTTGAAAAAAAGGAGGGACTGCCGGCTACTCTTTCTCAGTCAATAGTTACTGACCTGCTCCGGAATCAGCTTGGGTTTGACGGTCTGATTGTTTCTGACGCGATGAATATGAACGGGGTTACAAATTATTTCTCAGCACGTGAAGCTGCCGTTATGGCAGTGAAAGCGGGTAATGATATGCTGTTGCTGCCTCCTGATGAGGAAATCGCCTACGATGCAATACTTGAAGCTGTTTCAGATAAAGTCATTCCGGCTGAGCAAATTACCGCAAGCGTGCGCAGAATTCTCTTTGCGAAAATGTGGACAGGACTTTTCAGCCGTAAAAAGAACGATATTCACCAGGTTAAGAAGGCAGTTTCTTCCGGTTCATCACAACGGCTTGCAAGAGAAATCGCGGACAAATCGTTATCCTTGTCAAAAGGAGCTCAGAAATTTCTGCCGGCAAAGTTGAAGAAGCCGCTATTCTGCCTGACGGTTTCGGATAAGAATCCTTCAGAAACTGAAACATACTTCCCGGCAACTTTAAAAAAAATATTGCCTGGCACAGAGAATATTTTTATTACACCATTTGTTGCAGAGGGACTGCTGAACCGTGTAACTGACTCTCTTGCGGCAGACATTCAGCCGGTAATTCCTGTTTTTTACCGGGCCCGTTCTTATCAGGGGCGTCTTGAGCTTCCGCATCACCTGCTTGAGTTTTTTAAAAAAATTGAAAAACGCTTTCCTGATTGTATATATATCTTCTTTGGCAATCCCTTTCTCAGCGAACAGCTTGGCAAAGGCAGGAATACCGTTCTTGCCTATGGTGATGTACAGATTTCGCAGACCGCTGTTATTGCACGTTTAACTGGTATGGCTGTCTGACACCAGTGAATACTTCAGACAAAAATCCGGCTGAGAACAAACTGAATTTACGTTTTGGCGGAAAGCAAATTCTGCTGCTCTCCGGGTTTTTTATTTTTGTCTTCATTCTTGTAACGGTTTATGTGGTTTTTGATGTTGATAAGAGACTTAAAGAATTTAACCGGAATGTGCAGCTCGTCGGTACAATAAGGGCGATTGATTCCGCGGCATCAGAGATACACCTCGCCTTATATATAAAACAGGACTCACTCACCCCTTCTCAGTATTCTGATGCCTTTTTTCAACTGGCTTCTCTTTATCAGAAGTCTGCCGAAAAAATCAGTCTTCTGCCCGCGCAGCAAAACTTTGCCTTTGACGTGGAGGCGGTAAAAAAAGAGTCTGATTCTCTCCGGTTTTATGCAACAGGCATTTCCTCTGCTCAATTTTCTGATGATGGCATAAAAGAGCGGTTATATATTCTCAGAAACTTCGATGCAAATCTTCTGCACCGGTTTCATGAGCTTGACAGGAACGTAAGAAAAGTCCAGCGTAAAACAGGCGGACGGCTTAACGAATTCCACCTTATCTTGTCTATAATTGCCGCAAGTGCGGGTATTTTGGCATTAATTCTTCTTTTTGGTTATGCAAGACTTAAAAAAAATCTGAGGGAGCGGCTTGCGATTGAGGATGAATTAAACGCTGAGCGGAATAAATATCGTAATCTCGCTGAGAGCATGGATGATGCTGTTCTCATCACTGACCAGGAAGATATTATTCTTTTTGCAAACAGTGCCGTGGTGACAATTACCGGTTATACCCCGGCTGAGATTACAGGTAAATCTTCCCATATAACCCTTACTGACTCAGTTAACTGGCCTGTTTACGAAAACCGCCTTGCCGAACGGCTTGCCGGAAAGAGTGAAGAATATTTCGCTTATATAAACAAAAAAGACGGAACAAGGATTCGTATCTTAGTGAAAGCTTCTCCCTTCAGAAACCTGAAAGGGGAAGTGATAGGAACAATAGGCGTGCTCTCTGATTTAAGCGAACAGATGAAAATTGAAAGGGAGGCAACGCTTCACCGTGAGAATCTTACAGGCGTAATTGAGAATAGTTCAGACTTCATCTGGGCATTTGACCATCAACTCCGGCTTATTGTCTGGAATTCCGCTTTTAAAAGTGAATTTAAAAAACTATATAATGTGGAAATAGAATCCGGAATGCAAATTTTGGATCATGTTGGAGATGTTCAGAGACGCGCATGGTTAACAATATGCAAAAAGGCGCTGAAAGGACTGAGAATTCATTTTGATCAGAAGTACAAGATTGAGGGGGAAAACCGGGTGTACTCTGTTTCACTTAATCCCCTAAAGGATCCGCAGGGGATGATTTACGGGATCGCCTTTTTTATGAGCGAAATAACTTCTCGAATCAGAAATGAGGAGGAGCTCCGAGCTGCAATGGTAACTGCTGAGCAGGCAACGCGGCTTAAAACTGAGTTCCTGGCTAATATGAGCCATGAAATCAGAACACCGCTCAACGGAATTTTGGGTATGGGAAATCTTCTGATGGATACTGAGTTAAATGAGTATCAGCGTCTTTACGTAAGCTCCATTAAGGAATCCGGCAGCTCTCTGCTCGGCATTCTGAATGATATACTTGATCTCTCAAAAGTTGAAGCAGGTAAAATTGAAATCCTCACTGAAGAATTTGACCTGGCTGCCTTAATTGAGTCGTTAGCCGAGATATATTCGGTTCAGGCGGAAAATAAGAATATATCCTTTTACATCGACCCGGCTTTTGATATCCCTCAGAAAATCAGTTGCGACCGGCTCCGGCTTAATCAGATTCTCAGCAATATAATTACAAATGCATTTAAGTTTACCGAATCAGGATATGTTAATTTGATACTGAGGGTTTCCTGGGAGGATGAACTTTCCGGAAATCTTCTTTTCACAATTGAAGATACTGGTCCGGGAATGACAGAGGAAACACTCGCATCGCTGTTTACTGAATATGTCCAGGCAGATTCCTCAGTAGTGCGGAAGTTTGGCGGTACGGGACTTGGTCTTAGTATATCTAAAAAACTTGCCGACTTAATGGGGGGCACAATTACAGTAACTTCCACACCCGGTAAGGGAAGCAGTTTCTCGGTATCAATTCCGTTTTCTGTCAGCAGGAAATATACATACGAGCCGTTCCCTCAGCAGAACGGTCTGGTTCTTGTGGTTACAAATGAAAATAAAGGGGGAGAAATTATTGCTTCAATGCTTGCTGTTCTGGGATATACTCCGGTTGTGGTATATAATGCTGCAAATGCACTCGTCCGAATTACCCGGCTTCAGCAGGAAGACAGAAGTTTCGCGTTTATTCTTTGTAATTACAATCTGCCCGGATATGACGGTCTTTCACTGCTGAAACAGATTAAAGAAAATTATCCCTCCTATCCTCCTCTTTTTCTTCTGATTGGCAGAAAAAAACTGGCCGCGCTTAAGTCAAAAATTTCAGCGTTTAAAATTGTGCCACTTGCAAAACCATTTTGCACGCGCACGGTTAAACAGATTCTTGATATACTGCACCCGATTGAAAAACCTCCTGTGATTAAATCAGTTTCGGAAAATTTACGCAAACTGAAAATTCTTATCGCCGATGATAATAGAATTAACAGAACCGTGTTGACAGGTTTTCTTCAGAAGCTTGGTCATGATGTCTCGGAAACTTCAGACGGACGTGAAGCACTTGACCGTTATCTGTCTGACTCTTTTGATATGATTATGCTTGATTGCCAGATGCCGGTTATGGATGGCTATGAGGTAAGCACACGAATAAGGGAAATTGAAAAAGAGAGCGGAAAACGGATACCCATCATTGGTGTGACAGCAAATAACAGCCATGACGAAAAGGAAAAATGTCTTAACGCGGGTATGGATGACTTCTTAGTGAAACCATTCGAGATTTCAGATTTAAGACGAACTGTTGAACTTAATACCGTACAGAGCCAGGTCGAAGAGTACAGTGACAGCGGTTTCGAGGTAAACAATCAGCAGATACAATCACTTCGTGACTCGCTGGATTCAGAAACAGTAGATGAACTGCTGGAGCTTTTCCTGAACGATTTTCAGAATTATCTTGGCTCTCTGTCAATCCGGATTGAGGCAGGTAATTTTCAGGGGCTTTCTGCTGAATCACATACTATTAAGTCCGGTTGCGCAAACATCGGCGCAGAAAAGCTGAGGAAACTGGTATTTAAACTTGAGCAGGAAAGCGAAAAATCAACCTTGGATGAAATACGGAATCAGTTCAACAAACTGGCGGATGAATATATATACGTAAAAGAGAAAATAAGGAACCACATATCCCTGGGTGAGTAACCCTCTTCAATAGAGTGCTGTTGTTACAATGCAAATTGCACTCGTACATGACGTATGAATTATGAGTCGTTTAACATAATTCACTTATTTTTTTTCTTCCATAAATAGCGAATCATTCAGCCCTTTGTTCACCTTATATTCTTTATAGGTAACAATAACTCTTCCTCTGGTCAGTTTGGCTTTTTTGCCATCCTTTTTATCCTCCTTTTTTGGTGTCTCGGTTGCAAATCCGCGAGGGATATTCAGACTTGAAACATCAAAACTGAACTCCATTGATGAAGGGAGAGGATAATTTTTCAGAAAAGACTGGTTATAGGTCAACTGTATGATAAATGTACCCGAATTTTTTGTCGTGGAT
>JADLAF010000047.1 GCA_020848375.1 Ignavibacteriaceae bacterium | reverse complement strand
CGGATATGACATTGTCAGGGATATTAAAGTATCCGAGGTTGCTTATCAGACCGAACAGAAATGGTACTATGGACGTTTTACCTCAACCAATGAACAAACCGGAGTAAAAGTAGTCAGGATAATTTCCGAGGCACGGGATGAAAAGAAATGGGAGCGGGAAGAATGACAGAGCTGATCAGAGAATTCTTTTCCCTGTCCTTAAAATCTCTCTTACAAATGGATTCTCCGAAGTAAAGTCTTCTGTTTTGAAGGGATGAATTTCCAAATCAATGGAAGTCTGGAGGATATATTTATGCAGTTTTTTCTTATCAAAAAATCTGCTCCCTTCAAAACGATCTGAGACAATAGCAAGATCAATATCACTATACTCATCCGCGTTGCCTTGAGCATAAGAGCCAAAAAGGTAAACTGAACTTAAAGGAAATTCAGGCGAGATAAGTTGAATTAATTTATCAATTATTTTGTTTATATCTTCTTTAGAATACATATCTGTAGTTCTGAAATCTTCATAATATATTCCGTAGCAAACTCTTTTGTACATTTTTCATAAAAATCGAATTTATAATCCGGGTACCGTGATTCAAGATGAAAATCATTTAATTCCATAAACAACAATTTCTCAGTTTCGGAGAGTTCATACTTAGCTTCTATTGCAAGTTTTAAAAGATTATGTGTCCTCGGTGGAAAATCCGACTCATTATTCTTAATCCAAAGGGCTTTGAGGGATTTCTCGACCGCAAGATGACCTACAAATAAAGCCCAATCATATCTGCCTGAATTGAAAATCGCATGCATGCTTTTAACATCTTCATTTGAAGATTTACACCAATAATCTATGTATTCCTTT
This sequence comes from Ignavibacteriaceae bacterium, assembly GCA_020848375.1. Classification (GTDB taxonomy): domain Bacteria; phylum Bacteroidota; class Ignavibacteria; order Ignavibacteriales; family Ignavibacteriaceae; genus H2-BAC3. The sequence goes on along the minus strand of JADLAF010000047.1, from coordinate 45,249 downwards.
TTGGTCATACCTGCTTTATAATTAAATATGCAAATTTAAAATACGAAAAAACCCCTTTAAAGTGCCCCCCACCACCCCATAAATCCATCTACTCTTGAGGGTCAAAACATGATTATTTATGGTCTCTTTTGACCCTGTTGCAATTGTTTTAACATCTAACCGTAAAGCCACAAAAAGCAGAAATGTAGTTCATCGAACTCCCTGTCTTAAAACGATCATCATTCAGGGTAAAACCCTTTATAATGTACTCTTTTAGCCGTTGGGTGGCCCAAATACGGAACTGTATGCCCTGGGGTGACTTTACCAGGTACCCCACCAAAATTATTACATCAAGATTAAAGTGATCAACCTCCCTTCTACTGTTCTCCCCCCTTCCTTTCGAACTTGTCGGAATTTCCGACAGGTTCGGGATTGTTCTAATTCTCTCTCATCAAATACATTCCCAATATGTTCGGCAATGGAGCTCCTGCCTTTTCCGAAAAGTGTTGCCATCTGTTCTTGAGTTAACCAAACAGTTTCTTCCTCCAGACGAACATCTATTTTTATGTTTCCTTCAGAGTTTTGGTATATGATAATTTCGCTGTTCATTACGTTCATCAACTTTCTTCTATTGTCAGGTAGTATTACTGGTTCAAAACTCAGGTCAATTTATTAAATAGTCAGAGATAAATTCTTAAATTGGTTCAAGCCCCCCCTACAAATCCCCCGGCTCGTAAAGGTCAATCGAGGGGATGTTTCTGAATGCTTTATCGGCAGAGGCGATTGCCTTGATTCCCAATCGGTGTGCAGCAGCTATGAGTAATGAGTCGTTCGTAAGCAGTCCATATTGCTTCTGAATCGTTAATGCTGAGAAAAAATCCTCCTTGACAACAGGCTCAATAATGAAACCTGCAGTGATTATTTTACGTGCTTTATTCTGATAGTCAGTGAGGGATTGAATGAGTGTAGGTTTTTCACTGAGTTTTCGTGCAGGATTATTTCCAGTTAACAACCCCCTGCTTCGCGCCTCATTCAGCATAAGTGCATGCATTATTTCAGAGAAAATATGTGTCGTCAGAAGAACTGTAATCTCCAAATCAGCACACCTTGTAACCAGATCCATACATTCTTTTGATTTCTGCTGATTTGCATAGACTAGGATATTTGCATCAGTCAGCACGGCAGATCCAACCGGTATATCTTTTATCCTCATTGGTCGTAATAGTCCATATCTAAAATTTCCTGAATTTCTTCTTTTGTCAGTTTATATGGACTAGTTAAAAAATCTTTGGCTGCCCTTCTCCTTGCTTCAAGGTCTATCACCGGATTGGCGTTGTATGCAACTATCGCCTCCTGAATGACATCGCTTATTGTGCGTCCTTCTTTAACAGCGCGTTCTTTAAGCTGCTGATAGATTTGCTCATCAAGGACGGTGCCTACTTTCAGCTTTTTGCCGGATGTTTTCCTTATCCCGGGCATGGCTTTTCCTCAAATTGTGGTTTAATCGTGAGACTAATTTAAGACCTTTAGGATTAATTGTCAAGAAACTTTCAAGAAATCTTGAAAGTTTCTTTAAATGATAATTTTCTTACAAATAACCACTTCACACCGTCTTGGATTCAGTTTTTACCTATATTTGCAAAACATTTTTTCCTTTAATTCTATTCGAGAAGTAGAGAAGGTACCCATGAAAATTTCCCTCCCCTGTGCCTCCATGAAGCATTGTCTTCAGAAAGTTGAGCCATACCCCCATGCAGATTAAAGCCACCATTCTGGATGAAACCGCAATCCAACGTATCATCACCCGGCTTTCCCACGAGATTCTTGAGCATAATAACGGCTCAGAAAATATCATCCTGATGGGAATGCGAACCCGCGGTGAATTCGTTGCAAAGAGGATTGCAGCCAAAATCCGTGAGATTGAAAAGAAAGAAGTTCCGCTGGCCATTTTGGATGTAACCCTCTACCGGGATGATTTCCGCACAAACCTTAAACAGCCGACTGTTTCGGTTTCAAACATAACCGCAGATATAACCGGTAAAGATGTTATCCTGATCGATGATGTGCTTTATACCGGAAGAACGGTACGCTCAGCACTCTGTGCAATTATGGAGTTTGGCAGACCTGCGACCATTCAGCTCTGTTGTCTGGTTGACCGCGGACACCGCGAGCTTCCAATCCGTGCTGATTATGTCGGCAAAAACACCCCGACCTCTGTTGATGAGGAAATAAAACTGAAGATGAAGGAAATTGATAATGAAGATGCGGTCTATTTGGTGGATAGCAGCGGGCTGAAAGGAGAAGCATAGGCCATGGCTTTGAGCATTAAACATCTTCTAGGCTTAGACGGCGTTTCACGAGAGGACATTCAGGAAATCCTTGATACTGCAGTCACCTTCCGCGAAGTAATTGAACGACCGATAAAGAAAGTCCCCACACTTCAGGGCAAAACTGTTGTTAATCTCTTTTACGAAAATTCCACCCGCACCAGAATTTCTTTTGAACTGGCAGAACGGCGGCTTTCTGCTGACAGTCTGAACTTTTCTGTTTCAACAAGCAGTGTGACTAAAGGAGAATCATTTAAGGATACCGTACGCAACATTGAGGCGATGAAGGTGGATATGATTGTCGTCCGCCATGCTTCCGCCGGAGTTCCGCAATATCTGACCCGTATATCCGGCTCAAAAATTATTAATGCCGGCGACGGAACACATGAACATCCGACTCAGGGGCTGCTTGATATGTATTCAATCCGCGAAAAACTAGGGCACCTTGAGGGGGTAAGGGTTTGCATCGTGGGTGATATCTCACACAGCCGGGTAGCTCTCTCAAATATATACGGACTGACCACCATGGGAGCAAAAGTTTCAGTCTGCGGTCCGGCTACCATGATTCCCCCCTTTATAAAAGAACTGGGAGTTGATGTGTATTATAATATTGATGATGCTATTCAGGCCAACGATGTGCTAAACGTTCTGCGCATTCAGCTTGAGCGGAAAGCAAGGGAGTACTTCCCTTCCATACGCGAGTATCAGAAGTTTTACGGCATTGATACACAGCGTTTGGAGAAAAATAAAAAGGATGTTCTGATACTGCACCCCGGCCCTATTAACAGAGGAGTTGAGCTTTCAGCAGAAGTGGCAGACGGAGAACATCAGGTCATCCTTGACCAGGTAACCAACGGAGTAGCAGTGCGCATGGCTGTACTCTTTTTATTAGGCACACAAAATTAAGAAAAGCTGAAGAGGATAACATGGATATATATATCAAAAACGCGCATCTGCTTGACCCGGTAACCGGAGTGGATACCAGAGGTGGACTGCTTATCAAAAACGGAGTTATCACCTCCATCGGCCCGCTCCCTGAAGGTGAAAAAGAGATTGAAGTCTGGGATGTTAACGGTGCTTTGGTAGTTCCCGGTCTGATGGATATGCACATTCATTTACGCGAACCTGGGCGTGAGGATGAAGAAACCATCACCACCGGATCCGATGCTGCGGCAGCGGGAGGGTTCACCGCAGTTGCCTGTATGCCCAATACCGAACCGTCAATTGATTCTGCTGAAGTGGTTGAATATATACGCAAACGCGCAGAAGGGCATCTGGTTGATGTTTATGTTATCGGTGCGGCAACATCCGAGCGAAAGGGGGAACTGATTGCCCCGATCGGAGAATTAGTTGAAGCCGGTGCCGTTGCATTTTCTGACGATGGCGTTGCTATCAAAACTGCAAAGATTCTCCGCCGGGTTATGGAGTACGCAAAAATGTATGATAAGCCGGTTATCGAACACTGTGAAGATGAAACCCTGGCCGGAGGGGCAATGCACGAGGGAATCACTTCCACTAAACTCGGTCTGCCAGGCATTCCATCAATCGCTGAGGAACTTACCGTCTCACGTGATATCATGATGGCTGAAATGACAGGTGCCAGGGTGCATATCGCGCATATTAGTACTGCAAAGGCGGTTCAGTTAGTCCGTGAAGGGAAAGCAAAAGGAATTAAAGTTACGGCGGAGGTGGCCCCGCATCATTTTACCCTTACCGATGAAGCTGTCACCACGTATGACACAAATGCAAAGATGAATCCCCCGCTCCGCACCGGAAAAGACGTTGAGGCAATGATTGCCGGCCTTAAAGATGGCACCATTGATGTTATTGCCACCGACCATGCCCCCCACTCCCCTGAAGAGAAGGAGATGGAATTTGAGTATGCCCCAAATGGAATTCTGGGGCTTGAAACGGCAATAGGATTCACCTGTACCGAACTGCTCCACAAGGGGCATCTCACCCCTGCTGATGTTGTTATGAAAATGGCTGTGAACCCGAGGAAAATCCTGAATCTTAAAGTTCCTGCGATCAGAACCGGAGAGGAAGCAAACCTGACGATTTTTAATCCGGAGCTTGAGTGGAAGGTTGATGTTAAGAAGTTCAGATCAAAAAGCCGTAACTCCCCTTTTGACGGATTCACGCTCAGGGGAAAATCATTAGGCGTTATCAATAAGAATCAGCTGTTCCAGAACGACGCCTGAACTCACCCCGGTCCGGGTAGTAAATAGTACACAAGATGTGACTATTTTTTTAGACAAATGATGTTGTGATGGCCTTAAAATGAATGATTTTTAAGCATTTATTCTGGCACTCTAATTGTATCCCCTGAGTAAAGTACATCAGGAAAGGATACCAAAATGACACGCAACATAGTTTTTTCGATACTTCTTCTCGCAGGAAGTTTACTTCTCACCGGATGTGAGGAGTATGGTTATGAGGCGGATTACACTCCTCCGGCAGCACCTTCGAATCTGCTGATTATGAATGGTGACGGCTTGATTGAGCTTTTCTGGGACGAAAGCCGCTCCTCAGATGTTTCCGGTTATAATGTTTACGTAAGTTCTTCCTATAACGGAAGATATGAGCTGATCGGCTCGACCCGCAGGAATTATTTCCTTGATGACGGAGTAATCAACGGAAATACGTATTTTTACGCTGTTGCAGCATTTGATTATTCGGGCAACGAAAGCTCGCTCAGTTCTGATTATAGCTACGTTATTCCGAGACCGGAAGGTTATGATCAGGCAATATTTGATTACCGTAGATTTCCGAATAACTCCGGCTACAACCTGATAACTGAGAGAATTGTTGCTTATGACGATAATCTTTCTGATTTCTTCTTTGAAAACTATAATGGTCAGTTCTATCTGAACGTATGGGACGACACCGACATAAAGGATATGGGTCCTACGATTGACCTGTACGAAATAACCCGTGCACCTGAAAGTGGATGGTCATCCACTAAAGATGCAGTTGCACGAGTAGGACACACGTACATTATTTGGACCTGGAACAACCATTTCGCAAAGATCAGAATCAACCGCATCACCAGTGAAAGAGTTGTCTTTGACTGGGCTTATCAGGAAGTTGAAGGAAGCAGAATGCTGAAACCGGTTTCACAGGAAAGAAATATCTTAACCAGAAGTTTTACACGGTAAATAATCCGTAATGATTCGAAATAAAACAACTATTATCATAAGACAGAACACCGGAGAGAGGCCCTCTCCGGTTTCTCTGTTTAAACATCTTTCATTCAGGTGGATACTCCTTGCAGCAGTCATTATGTTTTCGACTGTTTCTGCTTATGAACGCTCCGGCGAAAATGATGATGTGCGTAATATATTTACATCCATAAGCCGCGGGCTTGCTACAGGAAATGTTTCTGCCTTTTCGAAATACATAACCGGGCAGACATACCTCAGTCTTTCCTCAACCGCATCAGGTTACTATAGTCCGAATCAGGCGTTCTATATATTGCAGGATTTTCTAAAAGCTCTCAATCCCTCAAGTTTCAGGTTTAGTATCATTGAGCCAGGGGGCAGCCCTTATGCCACCGGTGTGCTTCAGTTTGAAACCAAGAACCGAAAGTCTTCGGCTCAGGTTTATATATCCCTAAACAAAGCGGGGAACAACTGGTATATCTCCCAATTAACCATTAAATAGTGATTGAGAAACTCCTTACCCGGTTCAGCGGAACAAGAAAGTATTTTCTTGTAACAATTATTCTTACTCTGGGGATTATTCTGCTCGGAATTCTTACTCCTTACCTCATCCGTAATCAGATTGAATCATTTCCCGAAGAACGCGCCAGACTAACCGGAGAACTTTCTCTTAAAACCATACAGATTTTTAGGTCAGCCGAACAAAAGCTCAATACTGATTTTTATCAGTTAAGACGTGAAGTTTCAAAGCTGCTTCTTATTGAACGAGTTGACTATGATTCACTGTTTTTACTTTTAGCCACCGACAGTCTCAGTAAGTATAACATAGAAATTTATGACAGGGGCGGAAGTCTTCTTGCATATAACAACAGCTATCCCCTCTCGGTTTCTTCAGCAGTGGAGCAGCCGTTCACTCCTGGAGCAGGTTTTTTCTTACCCGGAGCAGTTTTCACCTCATTTACCATAGTTGATACCCTCCGAGTTGGACCTCAGATTTTTTCACTCTGCATGGGAATTCCTGTTTTTTCCGAAAGCGAGCTTTACCCCGGCTACCAAAATTTGCTTTTCACCAAACTTCAGAATTATGATAAATCGGGTTTCCGGTTAGAGTTATCAGAGTCCGATACTTTGGCTGAAAGTTCAGATACTCTGAGCGTTCCCTTGATCAGCACGTCAGGCAATAAACTGGGGTATATACATTACAAACTTCCGTCTGGACCTGAGTCACAGGATTCCTTTGTTGACGGGATTAGCTTTGTTCAGTCTCTACTTCTTATCAGTATTCTTATAAGCATCCTGCTCGGTGTCAGAAAGGATTATAACCGAATTCCCTATCTGAGCATCCGGCTTTTACTCTTATTTCTTTTTCTGGTGCTTTTCAGATGGATAGTCTATTCATTAGATATTGTCTCCATAATTTTACCGGCTGAGCTCACCAATCCGGCCTACTTCTCTTCCGCGTTCGGAGGTGGAATAGTAAAGTCCCCCGCTGAGTTTCTGGTAACGGCATTATTTTTCTTCATTCTCGCGGCATTCAGTTCTGCTTATTCGGTACAGTCAGACAAATTAAAAAAAGAACCATCAGTCTCGGGCAGAATTCTTTATATAGCCGGCGTAATCTTTTATGGTGCGCTTGCCGCTTTGGTTCTGAGAGGTTACGCTGCTTCAATGAGGAGTGTGATCTTTGACTCTTCACTGAGCTTTTTTAAGGATCCCTCACTAATCCCCTCGGTTCCGGCTCTTGCAATGAATCTGGGAGTTTTCCTCTCAGGCGGCGGTGTATTTCTTTTTCTGTTGAGCGGAGCTGTGCTCCTGCTAAAAAACTACCGCCTTTCAGGTTTTACTTCAGGTAACCTCTCTTACGTTATTATATTCATTCCCGCGTTGCTCTTTACTTCCTTTTTACTTTTCTTCACGGCAAATCCGGTTGTAACGTTTCCCCTCGCGGTTGTGTTTATCTCACTTGTGGCGGTGCTTATTGCCTATTATATATATAGCGAAAAACCATCAGGAGGATTTCAAATTCCTGCCTTGCTTCTGGCCTCCGTGATTTCTGTTTCATTTATGAATTATTTTAATTCAGAACTTACCAAAGAAGAGTTAAAGACCGCAGCTTTTGAATACAACAGGAAGAATCCGGGACTTTATCAGTTTCTTATGACTGATGCTCTTGAAACCATTCCTGAAATGCTTCGTGCAAAAGGAGCTATCCAAAGAGGTATCCTTCATCCTGAGGCGGAAGCATATACGCTCTGGAAAAAATTCGCCTTTTCGCGAGAACTGAACGCTTCCGGAATTTACTTTCTTGACAAGAATAAAAAAATTTTCGGCGGATTCGGGTATAATCTTGATGGCATAGATATTGTCCCTTCTCTGCTTTCTTATCTTAAAATTAGCTCCCCCGCGGTATTCAGTTTCACTCCCTTCAGCGCTGACAAAGAACGTATTCAGTTAGTAGGAGTAACTCCTTTCACTTCGCCAGATGAATCGGTATCATATATAGCAATCTGTTTTTTGTATCATACAGAAAAGATTCATGAGAAATCTGACTTCCCTCTTATTAAATCTGCCGATACGAGATGGAGGAGTACTCTTGAGAATGAAAACCTTACCATGCTCAACTTCCAGAACAAGGAGCTTGTTTATACTGAGGGTGAATTTTATCCTGATAAAAAACTGATGACACTGCTGCTGGATTCCACTTTCAGTGAATCAGGTGAAAAATGGATAACGTATAAACCCGGTACAGAAGAGTACCTTTTTTACGCCAACATAAATGAAATTACCGGTAAAAGCACTATCACCGCAACCGGTATAAGAATTCGCACCTTCGCCTGGAACCTGTTTAACTTTTTTAAACTGTTTATCATTCATTCACTTTTTTCCTTGATATGGTATGGCGTTTCGTTTCTCATCTCTCTGAAAAAGAGTGCATTGCCACAATATACATTCAGGATGCAGCTTCTCATTGCATTCCTTTTCATAGCCATCATTCCTATGGTAGTGCTTGCAGTGTATAACAGGGTAAATATAACTCAGAAATCAGAAGAGGGGCTGCGAAACCTGCTCAATGAAAAATCTTCTGTTGTCTCGAACTTTTTAACGCGGGAAGGAGAAAAAAGCAGCAGCAATAAATCTCCTGAAATCTATAAAAATACCTTCCGCAATCTTGGAATTCATTTTAGTATTTATCAGAATAATCAGCTCATTTATACTACTCTTAAACAACTTGAGGAGGCAGAACTTATCCCCCCACGTCTGCAACCCGTTACACTTCACATACTCTACCGCGAAGGTATGAGGGATGATTTCAGAACAGTATCTTACGGAGGTATGACCTCAATCTCGCAGTTTCGAAAAATTGCGTTCCGGAATCAGGAGTATATCCTGGAGGTTAATAGTCTTTTTAATAAAGTGCGTCCTATAATCCTCCCGGTAGAAATTGATATCATCCTTTTTGGTGTTTACTCACTTGCTATTCTGCTTGTAATCATCATCAGCAGCTTTATGGCAAATAAAATATCTATGCCAATTAAAAAACTTACTAAAGCTACACATTCGGTTGCTGGTGGCGACTATTCCTATGATATACCCGGTAACGTCAGGGGCGAGCTTAAGGAACTGATGAAGGGCTTTGAAAATATGACCAGCGAACTTCAGCGGAATCAGAAAGACCTTAGTTCCCTTGAGCGTGAGGCAGCGTGGAAGGAAATGGCAAGGCAGGTGGCACATGAAATTAAAAATCCTCTTACACCAATGAAACTGACTATGCAGCACCTGATTCATGCGTATAAGTCAGGCGCTAAAAACTTTGATGTGATATTTGATAAAGTCTCAGGAACCATAATTAATCAGATTGAAGTTCTTAATCAGATTGCATCGGAATTTTCACGGTTTGCAAGAATGCCAGGCATCAATGCCGGACAAATGAACCCGGCTGAAGTAATTGATGACACGGCAGCACTTTATAATGACGAAAGCATATCCGTCAGTGTGGCGCACGAAAATAGTCAGATAATGATTGTTATGGACAAATCCCAGTTCAGACGGATGTTGGTTAACCTGATACGTAACGCAATACAGGCAAAATCCACCAGGATAACTATTTCAACCTGGCTGGATTATAATTCCTATATACTAACTATCTGCGACAACGGCCTCGGGATTCCAGTGGAAATACGGGAAGTAATTTTCAGAGAAGGGTTCACAACCAAATCCGGCGGTATGGGGCTGGGGCTTTCAATGACTAAACGGCTGATTGAAAATGCCGGCGGTTCAATCTCTCTTGAAAAAATGGAAGAGCCCGGCACCTGTTTTAAGATAATTTTACCAACTGATATTAATCAATATGTAAAAGGGGAAAAACAAAATGGCTGAACAACTTACAACTTCTCAAAAGGCAGCGCTGAATACAGAAATACATATTTCACTTGCTGCAAACGCCGGTTCTGGCAAAACTCATGTATTAAAAAAGAGGTATGCTGAACTTCTCACTAAAAAAGATGTTTTTCCGCAAAACATTGCCGCGATAACATTTACCGAGAAAGCCGCTGCTGAGCTTTATACAAAAATCCGTCAGGAAATCGAAGCATATATCAGCAACAAAGAACTACCTCAGGAGATCAGGAACGGACTAAAAAAGAAAAAGCGGCTGCTCAGTTCCGCGCGCATTTCAACCATACACTCCTTCTGCAGTGAAATTCTGCGTGAGTTTGCAATTGATGCCGGAGTTGACCCGGGATTTATACCTGTTGATTCTGTCCTTTCAGATGAGATTCTGAATAAAGCCGCGGAAAAAGCTCTTCAAAAATCTTATGATGATCCCGATCTTCATGAGCTGCAATTGTCACTTCAACTGACGCTCGGTGGATATACAAACCTCAGAAATGCGCTTGTAAACTCAGTAAAGAAAAGAGGGAAACTTATTCCATTCTTCCGGGCTTTCTCTGAATTGAATGAAGCTCAGTATTTACATAAAGCAGATAAATACCTGAAAAAAATGACGGCTGAAATTTCAAGGAATGATGTTGCAGGCATTTCTTCTGACAAGACTGATTTGTCTGATACCGTAGCGGCAGCAGTTTACGAAAGTGCAGCAAAATTAGCAGATGCAGTTAATTCAGCCGCAGCTCCGGCAACACCTTTCGACCTTCCGACTGTCAGAAGCCGTCACTTAGAGTTATATCATTTCAATAAGATTTTCAGCCGGCTGTTTGATCTTGTAATCGAGTATTATGAAACCGGTAAAAGAGAGATGAATTTCCTTGACCATGATGATCTCATCCTTAAAGCAAGAGATATAGTTATGAATAACGAGTCTGAGGTCTCTTCTCATCTGAATAATAAATACCGGTATATTATGATTGATGAGTATCAGGATACTGATGATGCACAGTTTGATATCTTTGTATCAAAGCTGCGGGAGTTAACCACCCCGGTGCCAAATCTATTTATTGTCGGTGATGAAAAACAGAGTATCTATATGTTCAGGAATGCTGAACCACAGATATTCCGCCAGACAAGAGAAATGATCGGGGAGAAGAATCCGGGCGGGGTTATAACGCTGGCAGAGTCATTCAGAATGAGCAGAGAGCTTTGCGCGTTTAACAATGCATTGTTCACCCAGGTTTTTGCAGATCAGACCAAAGCTTTTAACAGTGTAGCCCCGGAGGAACTTATCTACGCACGCGTGGAAGAGAAAGTAATTCCTCCGCCGCATATTGAACTGCTCCTTTCCGTTCAGGAACCTGAAATAAAATTAAATGTTACTCAGAAAAAAGCACTCCAGGCCTCCCTTATTGCAAAACGAATCCTTAATCTAATACAGGACAAATCTGTTTCTAAGTGGGAAGAGATTGGCATTTTACTTTATGAAAACAGTGATGCTCTCTACCTGCAGAAAGCTTTTGCTCAATACCGCATTCCCCATATTTTTTCCGGTCGGACAACTCAGTTTCAGGATCAGGTAACCTCAGATATAATCAATCTCTTCAGATTTACTGCAGATTTTAAAAACGACACTGCGCTTACCGGTTTACTAAGAAGTCCCTTCTTCATGCTTTCCGACAAAGAGATTTATCAAATTTCATCGGAGGATGGATTTTCACTCTGGGACAGATTTGAAAAAATTGAGCACCTATCAGATAAGTTGCTGCATACAAGAAACTTTCTTAATTCATTCATCCGGACTGCAAAAGAGCTGAATCCATCGGAACTTCTGAGAAATATCTTATCAGAGACAAGATATATAGAAATCAGTTCAGCCATTAATCCCCCTGATGCACTCTTTGCCCAAATACGTTCACTGGCGGATAGAATCAGAGTTTTTGAAGAGGAACAAAATTATACTCTTTATGAACTGATTTTATATCTTGAAGAGTTGCGTGAGAAAAAAGGAAAAGAAGACCCGGTTTTTTCTCTGAAGGGCGCTGGCGCGGTTAATATCATGACCATCCATGCATCAAAGGGACTGGAGTTTAAAGCCGTATTTATATACAACGCTGCAAAAGAAAGAAAGGGCGGCATTAAAGATGCATTTGTCATTTCACCCTCTTTCGGCTTTATTCCGAAGTTCGCTGCATCTGAAAAAGATACATATCCTCTTATTGGTGCATTTGAACAGTATCTGCGCCGGATGAGAGAGTTAGAAGAGACCAAGCGTCTCTATTATGTTGCCTGCACAAGAGCAACTGACCAGATATTTTTCACTGCAGACAGCGAAGATAAAACTGCTACGCATAGTCTTTATTCTTATCTGGTCGGAACATTCGCACTTGAACCCTTCGATGCAAAAAAATCTTACAACCACCAGATAAAAACACTTTCCCGACCTGAAATGATACACACCATTCAGGATCAATCCTTCACTCTCTCAATTGTCACTCACATAGAGAATACACCTGATCAGCCGGCTAATATGGATGAAATTTTAACATCGGTTGAAGTTTGTCTTGCCAAAATAAGCAGACTTAATTCCTATAAACATTTGTCAACCAGAATGATTCCCGTCTCGGGGATACTTACCTACCATGAGTGTCCTTATAAATACCGCCTGGTGCATGAACTTCGTCTTACTAATTTTACCTCTCTTCTTGATGAGCCAATCTCAGCAGCGGGTTCAGAAGAGAAAAGTGATTCTAAGAATCTGATCAGTGATGGATCTTTATACGGAAGTATAATTCATAAAGCAATTGAACTCTACAAACCTGAACTCGGTGAAGCAGAATTCACACAGTTAGTTACAGATCAGTTCTATCAGCTAAGGCATTCTCCTCAGGAGGTAAAAAGTGAAATTTTTGCAGATATTAAGAAAATAATTCATTCAAATGAATTCAGCGAGCTCTTCTGTACTGAAAGTGTTTCTGAATATGACATCCGGGCAATAATCAGTAACTACTATGTTACTTCACGGATAGATTATTTTCTTCTAAAGGACAACCGGATAACTATTGCTGATTATAAAACCAATAAGCTGAGTAATCTGACCACAGAAACATTAGATCGGTACGGGCTTCAACTTGATATTTACGCACTTCTTGCAAAAAAACTATTTCCGGAAGTCTCCTCGGTGGAATCGGTACTATACATAACTCGTGACCCCTCCCTCTCTGTCAGAAAACAGTACTCAGAGGACGATTTTTCTCGCACTGAACAGTTGGTTTCCCGTATATTGCACAATATTTTTTCCGGAGAAGAGCAGATCCCCTTTACTGTCTGTTCTGATTGTATTCTTAAGCGAGAAGGACTTGATTGTGAACAATTTTTTAATTCAGAGAGCAGGTAGATTTTCCCTGCTTCTGCTGCTCACCCTTGCTGCAGAGGGATGCGCACCACCGGTATATTTTGATACTCCCCTGGAGTTCAGAAGTCGGGAGAAATATAATGCATTTATGCAGACTTACTCCTCGTATCTGACTGGTAAAAAATTCTATATAGACCCCGGTCACGGAGGCAAAGACAGGAACAATAAAGGCCCGGCAGGCGAGGCAGTTGAGGCAGATCTGAATCTTAAAGTAGGTCTCTTTCTGCGTGACTTCCTGACCGAAGCCGGTGCAACGGTCTATATGTCCCGCACAACTGATACTACCGTTAATTTAAAAGACCGCTCACTTCTGGCTAATGAAAGCGGAGCCGATATTTTTATTTCAATCCATCACAATGCACCCGGCTCAGGTGCTGACCGGTATATTAATTACACTTCAACTTATTACCACGCTAAGGAAACCGACTACGAATACGAGCCGATGGAGCGTGATCTGGCAAAATATATACAGAGAGATCTTGCTTACGCCATGAGAACACCGGGCGGGCTTGGTTCATTTGACGGCACCTACTCTGACTACTGGATATATCCCGGAGCCGGCTTTTCAGTGCTAAGGCACACAACCATCCCGTCTGTTCTTGTTGAATGTTCATTTCATACACACGAGTATGAGGAAAAAAGACTTATTCAGATTGAGTTTAACCGGGTTCAGGCATGGGGAATCTTCCGCGGAATAGCCCGGTATATCAGCCAGAGTATCCCTAAGGTTTCTTTTAAGAGTACAACTTTGAAAAATGGTGCATATAAAGCAGTATTTGGTATATCTGATACCGTGCAGATAAATCCTCGGTCAATAAGAGTTTTTGCTGACTCGGCTGAGACTTCTGAATTTCTTTTTGATGAATCAGAAAATGAACTGAGTATCTCTTTCAAGACCCCGGGTGAACGGCTGATAAAGATTATTGCCGCGAACACCCGCGGTAATCATGCTTACCCCTACGAAGAAAAAATAATGTTTACAAAGGACTGACGCTATGCTTAATTATGTCTGGTATGCACTCATTATCCTTGGCCTTTCTGCTGCTATATATACGGATGTTTCAGATCTGGGTACTGATGCATGGAACAATAACAGATCGCTTACGGTCGGTATAGAAGGTGCTGAGTCCCGTGATTCGCTGTTCAGCCACGCATCTGATATCAATTTGGTTGTAAGTCCTGCAGCATTTAAGATCTGGAGCGGAAAAGAAATCAGCGATACACTAAGGATCAGTGCAAAGTCTTCTCCTTCAAAAGACGGAGCCAGTGTAGCTTTGTATATGACTCCGGCTAAATCACTTAATACGGTTCTGACTAAAATGGCGTCAGTGAACGGAAAGGATAATGATCTGCTTGCAACTTTAACACTGAGTAAAAACACAGATGCGGCTGCAGGTTCAGTTAAGTTTGAAAGGATTTCATTTGTTAAAATGAAAGAGGTAACCAGTTCTGTTCTCAGTTATGCTGAGACTGCGGTCACCATTGCACTGGGTCTGATCGGCATTATGGCTCTCTGGCTCGGGGTGATGAAAGTAGCAGAAGAAGGCGGTCTGATTGCAATAATTGCAAAAGCAGTTAAACCTATTACCAAATTTCTGTATCCTGATGTCCCCTCCGATCATCCGGCAATGGGTGCGATGATTATGAATTTTTCAGCTAACTTTCTGGGTCTGGGTAATGCTGCCACACCGTTCGGATTAAAAGCAATGGAAGAATTGGACAAACTAAACCCAGAAAAAGGCACCGCCACCAACGCTATGTGCACCTTTCTTGCAATCAACACTGCGGGAATGACTCTTATACCCGCTACTGCGATTGCAATCAGAGCATCGGTAGGAAGCAGTGACCCTGCAATAATCATCGGGACTTCTCTTTTTGGCTCTACTTGTGCCACCACTGTTGCAATTCTTTCAGCAAAGCTGTTTGAAAACTTCCCCATGACCCCTACTACTTTTTTTGAACGTGCAAAAAAGAACCTGAAGGGTTTTGCAATTTTCTTTGCAGTAATTTTTATGCTTTTTGCCGGAATAATGAGCGGTGCATTTTCCTATCTTTTTAGCTGGGTAAGTGTTGATTTTGTACGCAATTTCATTCAGCTATTCTCAATTGCTGCAATTCCGATGCTGATACTTATTTTCCTCAGTTTCGGTTTTATTAAAAAAGTCAAAGTATATGAAACCTTTGTGGAAGGAGCTAAAGAGGGCTTTAACATTGCTGTCAGAATAATCCCTTACCTTGTGGCTATGCTTGCAGCAATCGGAATCTTCAGAGCAGGGGGTGCAATGGAGTGGCTTATATACGGACTCGCCTTTATAACCGACCCGATAGGAATGCCCGCTGAAGCGCTCCCCATGGCACTGATGAGGCCTCTTTCAGGCAGCGGCTCACTCGGTATTATGACAGAAATCATTACTATTCATGGTCCTGATACATTTTTAGGAATTTTAGTTTCAACATTTTTTGGCAGTTCTGAGACTACATTTTATGTGCTCGCTGTCTATTTTGGCTCAGTGGGCATTAAAAAAACACGTCATGCACTCCCGGCCGGCCTTCTTGCTGATGTTGCAGGTTTCCTTGGCGCACTGTTTATTGTAAAATTATTGTTTGGATAAAAAAGAAATGAATAAGAGATAATAACGACAAATGTCGCCTCAGAAATATCGAAATGTGAATGGATAAATGAAACATCTCCCATACAGTCTATTTGCGGTAATAAGTTTGCCCTCTGAAGTCTGTAAAATCTTTAAAACAAAAAAGCTGTATCAGTGAGTCCTGATACAGCTTTTTTAGTAAGATTTATTATTTACCTAAGACTTTAAACTCAATTCGTCTGTTCAGGTATCTACCCATGGAAGTCTGGTTGTCTGCAATTGGTTTCTCAGCTCCAAAACCGGAGGTTGAAAGGCGGTTTGCAGTCACTCCTTTAGAAACTAAATACTGCTTAACCAGTTCAGCCCTCTGTTGCGAAAGTTTACGGTTAACTTCACTGCTTCCAATATTGTCAGTATGACCCTGAATCTCGATCCTCAGACTTTGGTTTGCCATCAATATCTGGAATGCATTCAGCAGGAGCGGGTAAGACTCAGGGGTGAAGCGTGTTGAGTTAAATTCAAAATTAATACCCATCAAAACCCAGTTCGGTGCATAGCCGTCATTGGTGTTATTGCTATTATCGCTGCTCGGCATACCGTCGAAGTTAATTGTTGGTTTGTTACGTTTAACAATATCTTCTATGCGGTTATAATCAATATTGGCCGGTTCTTTAACATATCGCTTAATTATGTCTTCAATGCGGTTATAATCAACCAAGCTATTTGAAGTAGTAGTGTTTGGGTCAGTGTCTTTGTTATCCGGATTGGGGTTGTTTATGCTGTTAACCGTCAGGACTCCGTCATAGATATCGCAGTACCGGTATTTTTTGCCTTCGGTTATTTTGTAAATGAGTCCTGCCTTAAAGGTCATATACGTATCAAGAGAACCGCCAAGCAGACCGCCTACTGTACCTCCTGATCCGTCATATCCGTCGGTAGCAACGGTGTGATAGGCAATTTCAGTATTGTAAGAAAAACCTTCACCGAGTATATCCACCAGATACTCATCAATTATTCCCCAGTTTACACCCAGAATAAAATTCGCCTGATAATCAAGATAATTTCCATTTTTTACTGACTTCCCCTTCTCCAGTGAATAATACAGACCGGAGACGCCAAGACCGAAATAGGGATCAAGAATATCACATGGGGCCATGTGGAAGATGTAGTCCAGATTGAGCGAGAAAGTGTTGTTTTTCACAGGTTCGTTCAAAGAACGGATCATGGCAAAGTGCGCCCCCCATCTGAAATCAGAGTGCTCAGCGAAATTATATTGCGCGCTCGCGAAAAGCCCGTAATTAATTTCTGTTCCGCTAACTTCGCTTCCGATATAACGAGGAATTAGCGTTCCGAACGTTGTCGTCCACTGATTTGCTTTCACCTGAGCAAACGAAACCTGCTGTAAAAGCATTAAAAAAGCAAAAAACGATACGATTCTTTTCATGTCATAACCCATGAATAATTTATTGAATTTAGACAGTCTCAGCTAAGAAAGTAATTTAAGTAAATTAGCGTAACCTGTTCTTCTAAAATATGTTATAAATCTTAAAAAACAAATATTTTTGAAAAATTTCCGAAAACACCCTCAAATTTAGCCATTTTTGCATATATTTACAGACTGATTTTCGGGGTGTAGCGCAGCCCGGTTAGCGCGCTTCGTTCGGGACGAAGAGGTCGGGAGTTCGAATCTCCCCACCCCGACATTGAAAATCAGCCGGCTTCTTTTTATCTTTCCTCATCTGCAAATTTAATAAAAGTACTATTTTATGGCATCAAATCACTCATTCGATATCGTTTCAGACATTGATTTTCAGGAAGTTGACAACGCTGTTAATCAGGCGCTCAAGGAAATTCAGCAGCGGTATGACCTGAAAGACACCAAAACCACACTGGAACTTAACAAAAAAGATAAACTGCTTACCATTCATTCTAAAGATGACTACTCACGAAAGGCAGCCATTGATATACTTCAGACAAAGTTTATCAAGCGAGGTCTCTCAATAAAAGTGATGAAGTACGGAGAACCTGAGGCAGCCACTCACGAGTCCATCAGACAGAAAATCACCCTCCAGTCAGGCATCTCAAAAGAAAACGGAAAAATCATTACCAAACTGATCAAGGACTCAAAACTTAAGGTCAACGCCCAGATTCAGGATGAGCAGGTACGGGTCATCGCTTCAAAGATTGATGACTTACAGGCGGTGCAGAAACTGGTTCGTGATACTGAACTGGACTTCCCTGTTCAGTTTGTAAATTACAAATAGCTCTATTGCAAAAGCGTAAATTTGGTCGGTCCGGCTTTTGCGTTTCCCCCCTCGGTTTTGGGGCTGGTCAGATTGGCGATGATTCGCTTTCTGAACGAGAGGCAGAAACTCTGCTTCACTCCCTCCTGGATCAAGGCATCAATTTAATTGATACCGCCAGAGGATACGGGCTTTCAGAAGAACGAATAGGCAAATATCTTGCCCACCGCCGGGATGAGTTTATTCTATCAACTAAGGTGGGGTATGGTATTGAAGGAACAGAGGACTGGACTTACGACTGCATCATAAAAGGTGTTGATACCGCACGCAGGCAGCTACGCACCGGAGTTATTGACGTTGTCCATCTTCACTCTTGTTCCGAATATATACTCAGTAATAATGGCGTAATGGAAGCTCTGCTTGAGTGCCGTGAGCGTGGATGGATTAAGGTGACCGCCTATTCAGGTGAAAATGAAGATCTTGCTTTCGCATTGAACTCAGGTATGATTCAGTCACTACAAACCTCTGTCAATCTGTTTGACCAGAAGAGTCTTAACCAGTATATACCAGAGGCAAAAGAAATGGGGCTTGGCACGATTGGAAAACGAGGGCTTGCGAATGTCTGCTGGCATCACCAGTCTCAGCCCTTTGGTCATTATTGTGAGCAGTACTGGCTGAGGATGAATGAGCTGAATTATCAAACTGGCATTCCCCTTCACGAACTCGCTCTCCGGTTTGCGGTTTTTTCCGGCGGGACTGATACTGCCCTGGTCGGAGGTAAAAATACGGATAACATCAGCCGTAATATCTCAATCGTTGAGAAAGGCCCACTGCCGGATGATGTGGTTACATTGATTAAAAACCGGTATCAGGAAATCGGAAGCCGCTGGGAAGGGCTTATTTAACCGTCTTCCCTTTTCCCCATTCCAGTACCTCTATCGTCACATCCGCTACACCCTCTTTTAACATATCCAGTTCGACTGCAGTCTGGTAGGAAAGATCAATTATCCTCCCCTTAAAATCAGGCATCCGGTCGTTTATTCTGAGTATCACTGATTTCTGATTTTTTAAGTTTATTACGCGTATTATTGTTTCAAGAGGATATTTTGGGTGAGCAGCCGAAACTTTATACATATCAAAAACCTCACCGTTAGCGGTAATCTTTCCATGAAACTGATCCGCGTAGTATGATGCTTTACCTGTCACAGATTCCAGTACCTCAGCATCAACGTACTGAGTAGGATTAAAGTTTTTCGGGAGCACTGGGGTCTGTTTTTTGGGAGGAGTTGAGGAATAACGCACTGATGAGGCGCATCCTGTCCAGAGAATACCAAAAATCACTGTTATCAGCGAAAGTTTTTGACCGCTCAACAATGACCAATTACACAGGGATTTTATCATTAATTTCTTTAAATTGCGCACTTAATTTTACTCACAAATACCGGCTAACTAACCCAGTAAAGATATGAAAATTCTTACGCTTCTTCTCCTTCTGTCATTTGCTCTCTTCCCGCAGAGCACCAATCAGGAATTCCGCTCAACGTGGGTCATAACGTGGGAGTATATAAGCTCCTCCGGAAGTGTAGAGACCAATAAAGCGCGCATAAGACGAATCCTCGATGATCATAAAGCGGCTAATATGACCTCAGTTCTCTGGCAGGTCAGACAGGCAGGCACGGCGTACTATAATTCATCTTTTGAGCCGTGGGGCTCGTACGCAGGAGGCAGTTACCCCGGCTTCGATCCGCTGGCTTATGCTATTGAGGAAGCTCACAAACGCGGGCTTGAACTTCACGCCTGGTTTAACGTATTTGCCTCTGGCAGCACTGCCCCCGGCGCTCCGGCACAGCAGCACCCGGAGTGGATTTGCCGCGACCAGAGCGGAAACCCGATGACCTCTAATATTGCACTTTCTCCGGGACTTCCGGCGGTGCGAGAGTATCTGGCAAAAGTAGCTATGGAGGTTGTTCGCAATTATGATATTGACGGATTCCACTACGATTATATTCGCTGGAACGAGTACAGCAGCACCATTTCGCGTCCCGAACCAAAAACCGAAGAAGAAAAACAGCTTGCCCTGCTTGATGGCATGCTAACTGATGAGGAGGCACTTTCGATTGAAGAAAATCAGGCCGGAAGATACCTGTATGATGAACTTCATCCTTATTCAGCAGGTGTGCCCTCCGGTTATTCAACCTGGGAGGAATTCTGGAGAGGTTCTGTCACCACATTTGTTCAGATGATGAACGACTCAATTAAAGCAGTAAAACCATGGGTAAGAATTTCAGCAGCGGCAATCGGTAAATATAACTGGTCCGGCTGGCAGGGCTACAGTATTGTATATCAGGATGCCGCTCTCTGGTATAACATGGGATATATAGATCAGCTCACCCCGATGCACTATCACTGGACGACCGCTTCCGGATTCACCGGCATGCTCAATGGTCAGTGTCCGCAATGTTGGGGTCAGTTTATTCAGACAGGTACTGCCGCTGGCAGATTATTCAGCGTTGGACCAGGATCATATATACTTGAGGAAAACAACGTCTGGCAGAATCACCCGGATATTATCAATGCTACACGAAACGTTCCTTTTGTGGACGGATTCCAGTTCTTCAGCTACGGCTCATGGCGCGACAGGAACTACTTTACCGAAGCAGGTAATACGTTCTTCAAAAGAAGAACTAAAATACGCGACACACGTACAGTGAAGGACACTACTCCGGAGGCACCTGCTCTGAGCATTACCAAGATTGATTCATTTAACTATAGAATAAAAGTAACTCCTCACAGCTCTTCACCTCAAAAGATGTGGTATATACTTTACCGCAATGCTGATGCAAATTTTACATTAGACCAGGCAGAAATAGTTGATATATCATTTGCCAGTGATACCTTTTCTGTTGCCCAGTCATTTAACGGACTTCAGGACTTTAACGGAATCTATCACTACGGTGTAACTGCCGCCGACAGGTTCTGGAATGAGTCCCTGCTCTCTAATCTGGTAATAACAGACTCAATCCCCTCACTTGCACCAGTTGTACTTTCATCAGTACCGGGCATGAATGACACGGTGGGTGTCTCTTCCCAGATTAAACTGACCTTCTCTAAAACCATGAACCGCAGCAGCGTAATCAGCGCAATTGAAACTAATCCGCAGATAACATTCACCACTGCCCAGTGGTCAGCCGACAGCAGGTCACTCACCCTGCTTAAACAGGGCAACCTCAGCTTTGCAACCAACTACCGTTTTTCAATACTGCCAACCGCGACCGATGTAAACGGTAAGAGTATTGACGGAGATGCCAATGGTGTTCCCGGTGATACATTTAATCTTTATTTCAGAACTGAAGATATTGACCTGAGCGGTCCTTCCCTGCTTTCAGTATATCCTGATACCTCTGTGACCGGCTCAATTGATGCTGAAGAGGTGATTTCACTTCTGTTTGATGAACTGGTAGCACCGGCAACGGTCACTCATTCAAATATTCAGCTTACCAAAAACGGGACAACTGTTACCAAAGATATGCGTCTTACAACCGAGGACGGAAAGACACGGCTTTCCCTTAAACCTCAGCAGAGGTTTTCAATAAGTTCTAACTATGAGCTGAAAATTACCTCAGGTGTAACCGACCTGGCCGGTAATGGTGTCTCCCCGGAAATTATTATTCCGTTTGCAATTAACAATATGCAGTACTCATCCGCACTCACCATTGATAACTATAGCGGAGACGGTTTATGGTGGAATCCACAACAAAGCGGTTCAACTGTTGGCATAGTTGACAGTGGAACAGGGTTTGATTATTCAACAGAGATATTCCTTCCGGCTACATCACCTCAGCAAGCAGGATTCCTCCGTTTTCAGTGGGATCCGGCAGCAGGTACAAAGCTGCTCAGAAATTACCTTTCCGGAGGTGCTCCGCGCGATGTAACGTTTGACACTTCATATATATTTCAGATGTATATTTACGGTGACGGAGGCGGCAGCAGATTCCGCATTGCACTGGATGAAGGAAGCGGCGGAACCTCATGGCCGAATCATGAAGTATCAGTATGGCATAAAATAACCTGGCGCGGCTGGAAGCTCTTTGAATGGCAGTTAAACGACCCTACAAAGACTGGTACCTGGCTGGGTAATGGACAATTAGACCTGCCACTTTACCGTATTGACAGTTTTCAGATGACTGACGATGCCGGTGCAGTGCCTTCCGGTCGTCTTTATCTGGACAATATGAGAGTTGTTAAAAAAACGGAAGTGATTGTAACCAATATCCAGAATGATGTGATTCCTCCGTCTGAGTTTTCTGTAAGGCAGAATTATCCGAACCCGTTTAATCCGGCTACTACCATAACGTTCTCGCTGCCGGGTTCGTCCTCAGTAACGGTCGAAGTGTTTAACTCACTTGGCGAACTCTCAGCAGTGCTTCTTGAAGCCGAATCACTCGAAGCAGGGAACCACACAACGGTGTTTCATGCTGCATCGCTGCCATCAGGTACGTATTTCGTGAGAGTCACAACCGGATTCGGCATCAAAACCATCAAAGCAATTTTAATGAAGTAAAGCCACTCATATCGAAGCGGCTTAACGGAGAATATATATAATGAAGCAAATTCTAATAGTTCTGATGCTTGCCTCGGCGGCATTCGGTCAGTCATTCACAGGTAAAAAATTCTGTCTCGATCCGGGGCATGGGTTCATACCCGGTCAGGCCTCTGCCTGTAACGATGCGGAAACAAAGCGGTTTGAAAGCCGTATTAACCATATTGTTGTTCCCTACCTTAAGAGATATCTTCAGGCAGAAGGAGCAACGGTCATAACCACCCGAGCTGATTATGACTCAATTGGCCCCTGCATAACTCTGACGCAGCGGAAAACTATAGCGAATAATAATAACGTTCACTATTTCCACTCCGTGCATCATAATGCCTTTGACGGTTCGTCAAATTATTCACTCTCTCTCTTCAAACAGAATAATTCATCCATCTGCCCTAACGGAAACCCCGCCTGGCCTGGTATAACCGATGTTGCGGCTAATATACAGGCAACACGTCTGTTTAATGCTCTTCAGACAACCAGTGCTACTCACCGTGGGGATCTTTGTTTCCTTGGGTTTAATCTCGGTGTGCTCAGCACACTGAATATGCCCGGCACTCTGAGTGAAGGGTCATTTTTTGACAACGCAAAAGAAAAAATCCGGCTTGCTGATACTTCCTATCTCAAAACAGAGGCCGAAGCTTTATATCATTCATTTTTGCAATTATACAACGCCCCTTTTCCATCACACGGAAGTGTTACAGGAGTAGTGACCAATATGGCAACCGGTCAGCCGGCCACTGATATAACCGTATCAATTGATTCACTTGGTCTGGTATATAACATCGGCAGCAACGGCAGCGGTGTTTATCGTTTTGATATTGTGCCACCGGGACTTTACCGTGTTACGCTCCGCTCGCAGCTTGATACCATTCACACCAATATTACCGTACAGGGGGGTGCCATAAACAAAAGAAATCTTTCGCTCACACAGACTGAATATGTTGGTGATGTCCGCCTGAAGGCGGTTCTTTCATCAAACACTAATCTTTCTCTGCAGTGGGAAAAGCCAACCGGCACAGTTGATGTATATCATGTCTTCCTCTCTCAGGATGGCGTAACGTGGGACTCAACTCCCGCGGCTACTCCGGGCGGTGGTTCGCTTTCGGCATCAATTGGAGGACTTCAGACAGGCAAACAGTATTATGTGAAAATTAAAGCCAAAAACTCAGTTGGCGAAAGCCCAAACTTTTCTAAAACTTACGGAGCATATACTTCAACCTCTCAGGAAAAAGTTCTGATCGTGGACGGATTTAACCGCACAACCGGTTCCTCTGGTAATCCTGCTCACAATTATGCGGCTATTTATGGTGATGCACTCAGCGCGATAAACTTTAAGTTCGAAACAGTAAGCAGCTATACCGTTGCCAGTTCTGCTCAGCTTCTTTCCTATAAGTATGTTTTCTGGTTTTTAGGCGACGAGTCTGTTGCCGATGAAACCTTCACCGGGCTTGAGCAGACATATATACGCGACTTTCTCCGTCAGGGAGGCAAACTCTTCGTTAGCGGTTCTGAAGTTGCCTGGGATCTTGACCAGGGAGGAACAGCGTCAGACAAAGACTTCTTTAATACTTATTTTAAGGCAAGATATATTGCTGATGCTCCGACCCCCAATACTCCTGCTGGTATGGCGATTGCCGGTACCCTGTTTGATGGTGTTCCTAACTTCACTTTCGGACAGGTATATCCTGAAGACTGGCCTGATGTGATTGACACCCTGGGCGGTAGCTACCCTGTTCTGAAGTATAATGCAACACAAAACGCGGCAATTGCTTACCAGGGTCTGGTATCCGGCGGCTTTATAGAGAGCAGGTTGGTATATCTTGCTTTTGCCCTCGAAACAATGGGCAATGTAAACCATCGGCAGCAGATTGTAAATAAAATAACAGCTTTTTTCACAGGAGCCACCGATCTGAAAGAGAATGATCTTTCATTCGTACCGGATAATTTCTCCGTTTCTGCATACCCTAATCCGTTCAACCCTTCGACAACTCTTGAGGTTAATCTTCCTTTACGTGGTGACTATGAAATTTCGGTAACCGACATCCTCGGGAAAGAAGTTCATTCTCTCAGCAGAGGGACGATGGAGGCAGGCGTTCACCGGATTCCGGTTGACCTTGCATCGAACTCATCAGGGATCTATTTTGCCGTAATCCGCGGGAACGGAATATTTAAATCATTTAAACTGATGTTACTGAAGTAAAAGGATTCAGCCGAATATGAAAAAATCTTTATATATACTTTTTCTCATCTTTACTTTCACCCTGGCCGCTCAGGATGCAGTGCGGCTTAGTCTGAAGGAGGGAGAACAGTTCCTCATACCAAAAGTTTCTGCTGACGGAAAATATCTTGCTCTGAGCAGTGCTGATTATAATAGACTGTTTGTTTATGACATTATTTCAGATGCTCTTATTGCGGAAGTTACCGGTGCGGGAATCGGGTGGGGCTTTAATTGGTCAGGCAATGCTAATCTGATTGCCATGCGCGAAAATATCTTTAATGGCGAGAACCGTTCAACCAGGATAAAAGTTATAAACCCCTTCGGAGAAACAGTCTCAGAATCCGAGCAGTTTTCTGATGCCTCACTCCCCTTCTGGAGTGCAGACGGTCGTGTTTTAAATTTTAAGCCCTCAAAGCTTGAGGCAAAGTCAGTCGCTCTTTCTGAAGGAGGACGTGACGCAGGATTTCTTATTGATGGTGATCTGCTCATTGTTAATTATCCCGCGTTAACCTTCCCTCAGTCATTTATTGAAACAATGGTTTACGGCAGGGCACTTTCCTTCAATTATTCACCCGACGGTACAAAGATAGCCGTTGAGTATCTTGGAACCGGAATCCGTGTGTATGATCTTAAATACGGAATCATTTATGACCTTGGAGAAGGTGAAGCACCGGTCTGGTCAGATAATAACAATATAATATATATGATTGTTGAAGATGACGGTCAGCAGATAACCGCAAGTGACCTGGTCATGAGGAAATATGACGGCGCTGAAAGAAGAATCATCACCGGAAGTCTGGATATACCGGCTTACTACCCATCCTCAGCAGGCAATACGGTTTATTTCACTGACCTTCAGGGTTACATTTATAAAATGACACTGAACTAATCAGCCAGCAGCAAAAGCAGTTCACGGTACCAGCCATCAACATCGGCTGACCGCCCGCTATAATTGTTCACAATAAAGGAGAACGCAATAAGTTCTCCTTTTTTGTTATGTATATATCCTGAGAACGAACGGACACCGTTAATGGTTCCTGATTTAATACGGGCATTCTTCGCGATAGGAGTCCCGATTCCAAACCTCTTGAAGCCCCCAAGATCAAGTGTATCACCTGCTATAGGGAATGAGGCATAATAGTCAGTAAATGATTTGCCCTTTAAAGCCATATAATTGAGCAGCCCGGCAATAGTTTTCGCGCTGATCATGTTACTGCGCGAAAGTCCTGACCCGTCCTGAAGCCGCAGTGATTCAGTAAAAATGTAGTTTGCTTTTAGGAAGGAATCCACCACTGCAATGCCTTCCTCTGTTCCCCCTTTTCCATTCCTTGACCCGAGTGTGGCCAGCACCTGTTCGGTATAAAGATTGTTACTTCTCTTATTGATAATTCTCACAATATTTTTTAACGGCGGAGAATAAAAATCAGTCAGAGGAGTAAGTTTTCCGTAATCAGTTTCTGCTGAATCATATCTGACCTCGCCTCTGAAGGAAATTCCTTTTTTATTCATTTCTTTCAGAAAAAGGTCAGTAAAAGCTACTGCCGGGTCAGGCACACTTCCTTTTATATCAAACTCCTCCACCCCGGCAGGAATAGATCCCTGCAACATATATTCTTCTCTTCCGGGGAGCGGGTAAATATATCCATTGTCTCCTGAGCCCTCTTTTCCGGTTCTCATGCGGTTAATAAAGCTCAGCCCTGAATATGCAGGTTCTGTACGCAAAACCTCGGCCTGGTCACCCGATTTAGCTCCTGGCTTGAAATAAAGAAAATAGAGGTTATCATGAACCGTAAATTTGTGAACACCTGTACCGTAATAGTTACCAATGTCTATATACGACCAGTAGTCCGGTATCTGCTGAATCGTAAATTCTGAAAGATCAATGCGTATGTTCCCGATGATCCTTTGAATGCCTGACTGCTCTATAACACTAATTATTGAATCGATAATCTGGCTGAGACTCAGAACACTATCAATAAATGTTGAGCCAAAAGTGGGGTCACCGGAGGGTACAATAATCAGATCACCATTAAGCTCACCTGCTGATGAAATAGTTCCCGAAAAAGAAAACGAAGTTTTATATCTGAAATCACTCCCCAGCAACTCAAGTCCTGCAGCAGAAGTGACCACCTTTAAATTAGAAGCAGGAGCGAGAACCCTGTTCCCCGTTTTATTTATCAGAATTTTACCGTCTGAAGTATTGATTGCATAGATGCTCACTGAAGCATTTCTCAGCATCCTGGATGTATCTGCAATCTGCAGAAGGTTTTCAAAAGTTGATTGAGCCGGTGCGGCTGCAGTAACAAGCAGGAGAATAAGGAATAAGGGGAACATCAGTTTTTCTTTCAATTTCTCGGAAATTGTCAATAAGTTTCAGCAGACAAAATTAAACTAAATTTATCTCTAATAAAACACAATGGCCGACAAAACTGACAGTGGAAGAGACTATTCCCTTGATGCATTAAGGGGATTTGCTATACTGACCATGATTCTCTCCGGACGAGTACCCTGGGGAGTTCTGCCGGGCTGGATGTATCATGTTCAGGTTCCGCCCCCGGCTCACAAATTTGATCCTTCTGTACCAGGAATAAGTTGGGTAGATCTGGTGTTTCCCTTTTTTCTTTTTTCCATGGGAGCAGCTTTCCCCTTTGCACTGTCAAAAAAAAAGGAAAAAGCTAAATCAGTCTGGGAACTATTACCGAACGTCCTCTGGCGTGGCGGTCTGCTTATGTTTTTTGCTCTGGTAATCTTTCACATTAGACCCCATCTGCTTCATAAAACCGAGACAGCAGCAACATATATCCTGGCAATTTCACTTTTCGCTCTTCTTTTTCTGATATTTCTGCGCTATCCGGTCGGGTGGTCAAAAACATCAGTATGGGGACTCAAAGGTACTTCACTTGCTATTCTTATATTGTTCCTTACCCTCTTCACTTTTGCAAACGGTGAGGGTTTCAGTTTCCGGCGCTTTGATATTATTATTCTGGTCTTATCTAACGTTGCAATAGCGGGTTCAGTGATCTGGATGTTCACTAATAAAAATCTGCTGAGTAAACTCTTTATCATGCTGCTGCTTTTTGGAATTCGTCTTGCTTTCTCATCAGAGGGAAGTTGGATAGAAATTGCCGGCAAGGAATGGCCCGGATATCTTCTTTTCCAATTAACATTTCTTAAATATCTTTTTATTATTATTCCAGGCATGATAGCAGGTGATATTCTTTACTCCCAAAGTAAAAACAAACCTGAAAGTGAAAACACTGCATCCCGCGGAGGAATAATTCTGCTTGCAGTATCAGCATTCTCTCTGATTCTAATATCACTTGCCGGATTATATATACGTGAAGTATTTTTAACTTTACTCATATCAACACTCGTGCTGAGCTCAATGTATCTTCACCTTAAAAAGTCCGGCAACTATCTTAGTGGTAAATATATGCAGCTCTTTTTATGGGGCGTGGCTTGGATAATCATCGGACTTGTATTTGAACCATTTGAAGGCGGTATTAAAAAAGATCCTTCCACGATGAGTTACTATTTCCTCACATCGGGCCTCGCAATTATGATGCTGATCGGGTTTTCGCTTCTCTTTAACCATCTCCGGCTCACAAAATATTTTGCACTGCTTATTGATTCTGGTAAAAACCCGATGCTGGCCTACGCGGCAGGTACCAACCTGCTCACACCAGTGGTTATGTTGACCGGAATTCAGCCGTTTTTGGTTGACTTACTGCCCGGAATGTGGGCTGGGGTGCTGCGCGGAATCATCCTTACACTCCTTCTCGCTCTTATGGTAATGTTCTTCACACGAAAAAATTTATTCTGGAGAACCTGATTAGAATCATTTTTCAAATTCACTTTAGGAGACTCTCATGCCCCTTTTAAAGGATTTTATTACAATTCCTGATATGTTCCGGTATCTGACAGAGGAATACGGAAGCAGTGCGACTAAGCCGTTAATGTACCATAAGGCAGACGGTAAATGGGTTTCAATCTCTTATCCGGAATTTAGGGATGTAACCCATCGTTTCGCAGCAGGGCTGGCATCACTTGGAGTCAGGCGTGGTGACAAAATTGCGCTCATTGCTGAAAACGGACCTAAGTGGGTCTTCTCAGATATGGCTGTTCTTTCACTTGGAGCAGTGAATGTACCCCTTTACCCTTCTCTTACAGCGGACAATATTGAATATATCCTTAATAACTCTGAAACGGTTGGCATAATTGTTTCGAACAAGTTTCAACTGACTAAAGTAGTTAAAATAAAAGAAAAGTGTAAACATCTGAAATTCATTATTGTTATGGCTGATCAGGATGCTGTTACCGGCGACCCAATGGTTTACAGTTTTACAAACGTACAGAAGCGGGGAGAAAAATTCCTCCGTGAAAATCCCAAAATGATATATGATGCAATAAGTATCTGCCGTCCTGATGATCTCTGCACAATTATATACACATCAGGAACAACGGGCGAGCCCAAAGGGGTAATGCTCACTCATAAGAATATTATTTCAAACGTTAATGCCGCATTAAAGATATTTCCGATTGGTGAATCTGATACTTTTCTTTCGTTTCTGCCGCTCTGCCACATTTTTGAAAGAATGGCAGGATATTATACAGTATTTGCATCCGGGAGCACTGTTTACTTTGCCCAGAGCATTGAAAGTGTTGCCTCAGACCTCATGGAGGTTAAACCTACTATTATGACAGCCGTTCCACGGCTTTTTGAACGTATATACTCAAAAGTGCTGAAGAACGTACAGACACAGCCGGAAAAGAGGCAACGCATTTTTGAATGGGCTGTTGAAATTGGCAAAAAGTATTGCGAACAAAGACGAAATGGTTCGGTTTCTCCCGCTATTGCGATCAAACAAAAAATTGCAGATATATTAGTTCTGAGTAAGATACGGGCACGCACCGGGGGAAATCTGAGATTTTTTATTTCCGGCGGAGCAGCACTGCCCAGAGATTTAGGTGAATTCTTTGAAGCCCTCGGAGTTATCATCATTGAGGGATACGGACTTACTGAGTCATCCCCTGTTATCGCTGCAAACCGACTTGATGGTTATAAATTTGGCACTGTTGGCAAACCTTTCCCCGGGGTTGACATTAAAATTGCTCATGACGGCGAAATCCTCGCTCGCGGAGCAAATATCATGCAGGGCTATTATAAAAACAAAAAAGAAACTGAAGAAACAATAAAAGACGGATGGCTTTATACCGGTGATATAGGAGTGTTTGATGCAGAGGGATATCTGATCATTACCGACCGTAAAAAACATCTTTTCAAAACTTCAGCGGGCAAATATATTGCACCAACCCCGATTGAAAATATGTTCCTTTCGAGCAGGTTTATTGATCAGTTTGTCCTGATCGGAGACCGCAGAATGTTTCTCAGCGCGCTGATTGTTCCCGATTTTGAATCATTGCGTGAATATGCTGATTCGCACAGCATAAGTTATAAAAACAACACTGACCTGATTAAAAACAAGGATATAAATGAAATGATGGAGCGTGAGTTAATCACTTTTTCCCGCAACCTTGCAAACTTTGAGCGGGTCAGAAAATTTGCACTGCTTGAACAGCCATTTGCACTGGAAACCGGTGAGATGACTCCCTCTCTTAAACTAAAGCGAAAGGTTATTGAGGAGCGATATCGCCATCTGATTGAGGAGATGTATCTGGAAATGCAGTAAAAAAAACATATAATACTGTAGAGACGATGCATGCATCGTCTCTACCCATGTATATTTACAATATATTTAAATAATGTACCAGATCCAGTTCTAATTCCTCCTCGGTAAAAAACGGTTCACCGTATTTTTTTCCTATCTTAAATCCGTAAAACTCTGCCTTTGCCCTGATAAACTCGACAAACTCAGGGCTGCTTATGAACGTATTCGGTTCTGTGCTGTTCGGATCATAAAACTGTGTTGCATAGGCCATCATGGCTTTTCGCTTTATTTCGAAATATGGAGAAATGTCAACAATAAATGAGGGCTCAAAAGTGTAAGTCTGCATATAGTAGAAGAGTTTGGCTGGTCGGTATGCTTCCTGAGGAGTTCCTTTGTCAAAAGTCTTGATTTTTGAGAGTCCGGAAGAAAAATACGCCTGTTTAACCAAAGCGCTAAGTTTGATGTGATCAGGGTGACGGTCGTTTTTATAAGGGGCGAATATAAGTTTGGGTCGGTATTTCCTGATACAAATGATCAGTTTGCTCAGATTTTCCTTATTGTCGTCGATCTCTCCGTCTGGAATATGTAGATTTTCGCGGGTTGCTATTTTAAGAATGACAGCGGCCTGAAACGCCTCTTTTTGCCTGATTTCGGGGGTTCCACGAGTGCCTAACTCCCCTCTTGTTAGATCTATTATGCCGACCTTCATCCCTTCGGCAGCCAGTTTTGCAATGGTTCCGCCCATCGTCAGTTCGGCATCATCAGGATGGGCGGCGAAAATTAGTACGTCAAGATTCATGTGACATCCGTTAAAGTGATATGAATTCCTCTGGCAAATTAATTATTTTTTATTTTAAGCACTAATCTTTATTTTTCACCACTCATTTGAACTATTCCTGTCTTCTTTCCAGGAAAGCTGTTCACTTCCTATTCACTAATCTAATCCGGTATTGCTTAATGAAGAGTCTTCAGACGTTTTTCTTGTTCTTTACTTTTTTTGCTTCAACCCTTTTCCCCCAAGATTGGACGTGGTCACTGCGCCAGAGCGGTCAGAGTCTTGGCAATCCCGTTGCAGTCCGCCAGTCTGATGCAAATGTTGTTTACTACGGGTCTGTCGGCACTATTTTTATCAGTTACGACCGTGGTGAGTCTTTTACACCATGGGGTACAACCATTCCGACATCGACCCGAATTAAACATGTTATTCTAACTTCCAAGGATACTTCCACGATGGTTGTTGCCTGTGAGGCAAGTCCAAAGGATATTATTGTAAAAACCACGAATCGAGGTCAAACCTGGCAGACAACCGCAGGAAACTTAACACTCTCCTTTTACGGCATACCGGTAACGGTTGATCATAAATCGCCTGATACTCTTTACTCAATGTCTTCAGACTCAGTGTTTAAATCCACAAATTTCGGGTCAACCTGGCAGACCATTACCCGTTTGAACGGACTATTTGATGCTCCCTGCGACATTGAGGTCTTCCCTGACAGCAACAATGTAATACTTGCCGGTGACAATACCCGCGGCATTATGAGAAGTTCTGATGGTGGTGTTACTTGGACGCAGGTATTTGTAACCTCAGGTGAAATTCCAACCATAGCTGTTGATCACAATAAACCGGGAGTTGCGTTTGCAACTAAATGGAGCGGAGGAGGCGGTTTTGTGAAAACCACTGATTATGGAAAAACCTGGGTTCATATTTCCACAACCCTCTTTAGCGGCCGGAGCATGTGGGGCGTACATGTTGATCCAAAAAATTCTAACTGGGTCATCACAGGTGAATATTCAGGGGGTCGTTCCTATCTTTCTACTGACGGGGGTGAAACCTGGAGAACTATTACGATATCGAGCTCCAACTACTCTTTTGTCATTGCTGACACTAATACCATTTTTGCTGCTCAGGGCAACGGATTTTACAAATTGCGTTTACCGTTAGTACCGGTTGAACTGACATCATTCCGGTACTCTCTACAGGGTTCAGATGTCGTCCTGAACTGGGAAACCGCAACCGAAAGCAATAACCGTGGTTTTGAAATTGAAGCAGGGCTTTCAAAAGAGGATATGAAAGTTATCGGCTACGTCTCCGGAAACGGTACCACTACTGAAAGGAAGCTCTACTCATATAATTTCAGACCGGAGACCCAAGGCACCTATTTTGTCCGTCTGAAGCAGATTGATTATGACGGAACCTTCGAATATTCATCATATATCGAAGTAGAATATATACAGGAGAAATCCTTTACTCTCGGACAGAATTATCCAAATCCCTTTAATCCCTCAACAACTATATCATTTTCACTTCCGTCAGATGGATATGTTACGCTTGCTGTTTATAACACTCTTGGTCAGCAGGTGAAATCAATGGTAAACGGCGTACTGAGCGGAGGTAACCATAGTTATAGTTTTAACGCTGCAGATTTGAACAGCGGTCATTACTATTATCGTCTGAATTATAAAGATCAGAGTGGTAAAGAAGTTTCATCCGTCAGAATGATGACCTTGTTGAAATAGGATTTGATATGAAAAGATTTTACCCATTCGCCCTCTTTTTGGTCTTTGCCGGATTCATATATAATGAATCTATTCAGTATCCTCATGGAATTGTCGGACTCACCCGTCTCAACGGAGAAGGGTGTGTCTGCCACAATATAGAGGCAGCCACTGCTGTGAATGTTCGCATAACGGGTCCTGATTCTTTGGCACAGGGCACAACGGCAGAATATACGGTAACCGTTACCGGAGGAGCAGTTCATTCAGCAGGATTTAATGCTGCTGCAAGAACCGGGCTGCTGAGTGTGTCAGACACCAGTGCTAAAAAAATTGACTCGGAACTAACTCATACCAGCCCAAAAGTTTTCACTAATGATACTGTCCGCTGGAAATTTTCTTATACCGCTCCGGCTTCAGTTATGACTGATACACTCTATGCTGTTGGTCTCAGCGCCGACGGTAATGGATTCCCAAGTTCAGGGGACATCTGGAACCATAGCCCGAACTTTCCAGTTAGAGTTGTTTCTGTTATTCCTGTTGAGCTGAGCTCGTTCTCAGTTACTGCTGAGCGGGGTGTGCCCGTAATCAAATGGAATACCGCTTCGGAGACAAACAACAGTGGATTTACCGTTGAACGAAGCCGTGATGGTAATCAGTCCTGGGAGACTGCCGGTTTTATGAATGGTGCCGGTACTACAACTGAGCCGCATTCATATATATTCAAAGACAACCTTGCGAAAGGTGCTCTGCTTTCTTACCGCCTGAAACAGACAGATTTTAACGGAGCATTCCGTTACTACGGTCCTGTGCAGGTTAATCTGGAAAACACACCCGAAAAGTATCTAACTGCATCAAATTATCCAAATCCGTTTAATCCAGTCACAACTATATCTTATACACTCCCATCCGCCGGAACTCTCGCGATAATGATATTCAATGCTGCCGGTGCTTTAGTGCACCAGGATTTTGTCTCTTCATCAGGATCGGTATCAGGTCAGACAGTCTGGAATGCTGAGAATAATTCAACGGGTATATACTATATCCATCTGAATTTTTCTGGTAGTGACGAAGTAAGATTGTCAAAAACTATTAAGAGTGTTCTGCTTAAATGATTTTTTCTGACAGAAAACTACGTAAACGTTTAACGGCAATAAACGGAATGATTTTCATAGCGTTTGTTGCCTTTATTTCTCTGGCCTATACCTGGACAAATCACCCGAATAAACGAATAGGATGCACGGAGCTTAATGGAGACGGATGCGTGTGCCACAATCTTGACCGTACACCAGAGGTAAAAGTCTGGATTCAGGGTCCACTTCAGTTGGAGACCGGTGAGACCGGCGTATATAAGATGTTTCTGGCAGGCGGTCCTGCCATGACCGGCGGGAGCCAAATGGCCGGCTCTCACAATATCGCAGCCCGGTACGGAACCCTTGCGATTATGGATACAGTATCCATTCTTTTCTGGGGTGAGATTACACAGCGGATTCCAATCATGTTCGCTCAGGTCACCGACACACTCTTCTGGGAGTTTTCCTACACGGCACCTGACACTGTCTGTACTGATACCATTTATTCAACAGGACTGAGTTTTGTACTTGAAGGACTGCCTGATACTGAAGACTACTGGAATTTTGGTCCGAAGTTTCCAGTCAGGATTGTTCCCAAAATCGTTCCGGTTGAGTTTACTTCTTTTTCGGTAATTGCCCGGCAGGGTTATAATCAACTGAAATGGACAACTTCGTCAGAAACAAATAACCAGGGGTTTGAAATTATGAGAAATGATGCTTACGATACCGGTGCTGATAACTGGGTAACCATTGGTTTTGCAGCAGGAAAGGGTACGTCAACGGAACAAAATTCTTATGAGTTCACTGATAATCATTCCGCTTCTTCAAACTTTGCTTACCGGTTAAAGCAAATTGATTTTGATGGTTCTTATAACTTTTCAGGTGTCGTTTTTGCTCAGACAGGCAGTATTGAACAAAAAGGTTTTGTCATTAAAGGAGCATATCCTAATCCTTTCAATCCATCGGCAATAGTTTCATTACAGATAGGAGTGGAATCAGATATAAAAGCTGAACTCTATTCATTCACAGGAGAAAAGGTGCGGGATATTTTTGAGGGCAATCTGCCTTCAGGCAATCACCTGTTCAAAGTAGATGGTGAAGGACTTCCCTCAGGGATGTATCTGCTCAGAGTTTCGAACAATGAAACCGCTGCAATATATAAGATGGTTTTAGCAAAGTAATCCCCGTATTAGTTTCGTGGCAATGATCTCCGCATCAGGTAAATTGCCACGAATTCTTAAAATCTTCTTGTTACTGAATTAGAATCCGACTCTGAGCCCGAAAGAATACTGATTCGAGCCATCAGGGGCAAAACCATGTCCCATTTCAAGTAATGTAGTTTCCGCCGGCAGACTTTTATTATGTGCTGAAACAAGACGCACCGCATTAATAATACTTCCAAGCCGGTTCAGAAGCATCCCTGCAACAACAAACCGCAGATTATTAAACGCCTGACGGCTTGACACCCACATCGAGCGGTAAGTTCTTCTCTCTGTAGTTGATGACCATGACCAGGAGTGTGTACTTGTGTTATACATTTCATCAAACTGACGATAAAACGCTTTTTCGTCGTTAAACTGATTAATATCCCTGTAGTTCCCTATGTTTGCAAAAAAGTCCTCATCTTTTCCCTCAATAACTGCTCCTCCTTTTGTTTTCGCATAAGAGAGATAGTTTTCCTCCTGCCATTCTCCATATTGATTGATTGAGAAATAGCTCAGCCAGAGAGCGCCCTCGGTTATGGTGAGATATTTTCCAGTGGTAAAGTCCCCGGCGTAAAGCTCCCCCATTCCCGGAATCAGCGCTGAATATAAAATGGCGAGCGCGGGACTTTTTCTTTCAGAATTCTGCGCTTCATTCATAACCGGAGTCTGCGGCTCAGGATCAACCTGCAATGTCTGCCGCAGTTCAAACATATTTTGCGGAATGCTGTTCTGTGAATAAACCGACGAGGCGGTAAGGGCAACTATGAGAATTACTAATTGTTTCATGCTCTTCTGTATATATTGTTAGGCAGTAGCAAGGTAACCGATGATGCTTCCTTTAAATGTTATTCCGTTAAATGTTTCAAGACGTACGGCAGCCATTTTATTGACAAACTCTTCCTGATAGGGATGTTCAACCCGTATATAATTTGAAGTGAAGCCCTTCATCAGACCATTATCATTTTCGTGTTCAAAGATTACTTCCACTTCCTCACCCTGCATTGAAGCATAAAACGCTGCACGCTTCTTTTCACTCAGATTCCTGAGTATATTGGTGCGCAGTCTTCTGGTTTCTACTGCAATATGCCCTTCCATTGATGCTGCTTTGGTATCTGGCCGTTCTGAGTAGGTAAATACATGAAGATAAGAAACTGGCAGATTCAACAGAAAATTATGGGTCTCCATGAAATGTTCCTCTGTTTCTCCAGGGAATCCGGTAATAACGTCAACCCCGATACCGCAGCCAGGTATCTTTTCTGCAATCATGTTTATCAGATTTTTATAATCAGCAGCGGTATATCTTCTCTGCATCAGACGGAGAATATCCGGTGAACCGCTCTGAAGAGGTATGTGAAAATGCTTACACATTTTTTCACTCATTGCAGTTAGCTCAATAATTTCCTTTATGAGAAGGTTCGGTTCAATGGAGCTGATTCGAATTCTGAAATCACCTTCCTGTTTAACAAGCATCTGCAGAAGCTGATAAAAATCAATGTTGTTGTTCCAAAGATAATCACCGGTATTAACTCCGGTGAGTACAATTTCTTTATATCCGTTTGCAACAAGCTGATTAAAATTGCTTATAATCTCATCAGGATTTTGGCTTCTGCTGCCGCCCCTTGCTTTAGGTATGGTGCAGAATGAACACTTATAATCACACCCGTCCTGAATTTTAAGAAATGCTCTGGTACGGGAGTCAGCATCCGATGAGTAGGCCGGACCGAATGATTCAGTTAATTGGCCATCCGGCGAAACAAAAATGCAGCTCAGTTCTTTCTTCTCAAAATTGTTAAGAATATCAAAAACACGGAACTTCTCTGCTGAACCTAAAACTGCGTCTACACCTTGTATTGACGATATCTGCTCAGGACGAAGCTGTGCGTAACAGCCAGTTACGATAACATAAGCCGCAGGATTTGTTCTGAGGGCGCGGCGTACGATTTTGCGGCAGTCTTTTTCTGCATTCTCAGTCACGGTGCAGGTATTGATAACATAAACATCAGCAGGATTTTCAAAATCGGTGATTTTGAATCCCTGATCTTTAAACTGCCTTCCAATTGCGGAGGTCTCCGCGAAGTTCAGCTTACAACCTAATGTATAAAATGCTACTTTTTCAGCCACGTAAAAGATTCTTTACTGTAAAATTGAGATTTTTTTCGAAATAATATATCCCTAAAACGGGTAGCAAAAAAAAGGAGCGAATCTAATGACCCGCTCCTCTTTTTTTAGATATGTTCTCAGAATGCCTTACTTAGTCGGCAGACTGATCCGGAGCAGAGTTCTTCTGAAGATCCTCGATGTTTTCATACGAAGGGAAATCAGAAAGATCAACTTTTCCGGTTTCAGCATTCTTGATATCCTGAACCGAAACTTTATCGAGCTTATGGGCAGCGATATATTCTTCGATTTCGATATCAGGTCTGTATTTCAGATAGTCAAGAGCACTGAGCACGATTTTCTTGTTTTCTTTGTCGAATTCAAGAACGCGCAGTTTAATGTTTGTTTCAACAGGAAAGTGGTTAGCAAGATTCTTAATCCGTCCTGTAGAGAGCTGGCTTGTTGGAACAAATCCGTCAACTTTTGATGGGAGTTCAACAATCAGTCCCTTTTCAATAATACGGACAATCTTTCCTTCAGCTTCGGTTCCGGCAGCATACTGACTTTCAAAACTCTCCCATGGATTGTCATAAATCTGTTTATGACCGAGGGAGATTTTTCTTGAGTCCATATCAACACCAAGAACAACAACTTCTAATTTGTCGCCTTTTTTCACAACTTCGCCAGGATGACGGATTTTTTTCGTCCAGGAGAGGTCTGAAATGTGAACAAGACCGTCAATGCCGGGCTCAAGTTCAACAAACACGCCAAAGTTAGTAAGGTTTCTGGTCACACCTGTGGTTTTAGTGCCTGCAGGATATTTGGACATAAGTTCATGCCATGGATCCGGTTCAAGCTGCTTCATGCCAAGGGAGATTTTCTTCTCGTCTTTGTCAAGACTGAGGATCTGAGCTTCAACAATCTGACCCATTGAGACCATCTGTGAAGGATGTTTAATGTGCTGGGTCCAGCTCATTTCTGAGTTGTGAATCAGACCTTCAATACCCTTTTCGATTTCAATGAATGCACCGTAATCAGTAAGAGAAACAACACGACCCGAAACTTTGTCTCCGATGTTATATTTCTCTTCAATGTTTTCCCACGGATGCGGCATCAGGCGCTTGAGTGAGAGGGAGATTCTCTTCTTCTCCTCATCGTAGTCGGTAACAACAACGTTGATAACCTGATCAAGTTTAACAACTTCATTCGGGTGATTAATTCTGCCCCAGCTCAGGTCGGTAATGTGAACCAGACCATCTACGCCGCCGAGGTCGACGAATACTCCGAAGTCGGTGATTGCTTTAACGGTACCTTCAAGAATCTGACCTTTTTCAAGCTTCTCAAGAATTGCCTTACGCTGATCATATAATTCTTCTTCAACGAGTACTTTATGAGAAACAACAACGTTCTTGGTTGGTTCGTTAATCTTAACAACCTTGAATTCCATTTCTCTTCCGACATACGCATCAAAATCTCTGATCGGACGGACGTCAATCTGTGATCCGGGGAGGAAGGTTTCCATACCCATAAGATCGACCACCATTCCGCCTTTGATTCTGCGTACAATTTTTCCTTTAAGGATTTCGCCGGTGTCATGTGCGCTGACAACACTAGCCCATATTCTGAGGAAGTCAGCTTCCCGTTTGCTGAGCTGAAGATTTCCACCCTGGTCTTCTACGCTCATTATAACGACTTCGATTTCCTGACCGATTTTTACTTTGTCCATATCGTCGAATTCGTCTTTTGGTACAGTGCCTTCTGATTTAAAGCCCACGTCAATGATGACGGAATCAGAAAGTACACGGACTACTTTCCCTTTTACGATTTCACCCTCTTTGAAATTTCTGAAGGACTCAGAATAAATTTTTGAAAGAGCTGCAAACTCTTCCTGCGAATACTCTGCCTCATCGAAGAACTTCAATGATTTTGTGAAATCGGCTAATCCTACTGCATCTGCATTCGGATCATTTTGCATGTCGGACATATTGCTCCTGATAGATATTTTGCTTTCCCGCGCGGCACACTGTCAGATGTCTTGCAGGAAATCATTTTATTTTAGTTTAACATAGTGTTTTGTGACAGTTTAAACCTTTTCGCTGATGAAACGTTCCTCTATCAGCTTTTTGATATCATTCATTGCCCACTGCGGGGTTGAAGTTGCTCCGGTTATCCCAACCGTTTTCATCCCTTCAAACCAGTGCCAGTCAATTTCAGAAGGGTCTTCAACAAAGTGGGTATTCTGATTTTCTTCCTTAGCAATGTTATAAAGAACCTTGCCGTTACTGCTTTTTCTTCCGGCTGAAAAGATGATAAGATCATTTGTGTTCGCGAAATCTCTGAGTTTTTTTTCGCGTCCTGAAACCTGTCCGCAGATAGTATCTTTAGCATGAAACTCAACAGCGGTTTCTTCAATAGTCCCGATCTCAAGAGAAATTACCTTTTCCCTGAGAGCTTTCGCGATTTTGTAAAATGTCTCGCGGTCCATGGTTGTCTGCGAAAAAAGTACAGTCGGTTTTGCAACATCAACCGAAGCGAGTGCTTCATCAACGGAGAGAACAACTATCGCTTCATCGTTAGTTACGCCTCTCAGACCAATTACTTCAGCATGGTCTTTCTTTCCAAAAATTACCACCTGAAAACTCTTATCTACGAATCTTCTTATTCGTTCCTGAACTTTTGTAACAACCGGACAGGTTGCATCAACCAGTTCAATACCGTTTTCAATCGCCTTCTGATATGTTGAAGGCGGCTCACCGTGCGCGCGGATGAGTACCTTGCTTCCTCTTGGTATATTGGGAAAATCATCTGCTGTTATGGTGCTCAGCCCAATATCTCCAAGGCGCTTCACTTCGGCAGCATTATGAATAATATCACCGAGTGAATAAAGTGCAGGAGCATTTTTTAACTCTGCTTCAGCAAAATCAATTGCTCTTACCACTCCCCAGCAGAATCCAGCATTTTTATCTACCGTAACTACCATTTATTCTCAACTCATCTACTAATCATTCGTTATCAGCTCCGGAATTCTTTTTCAGTCTTCCGTATCGTATCAACAATCATCGTAACCTGTTCTTCAAACGTTAGGTCTGAAGTATCAATTTCTATTGCTCCATCTGCTTTTTTCAGAGGACTTACACTTCTTCCTGAATCCTTATCATCACGTTCCGACAGGTTTTTCCTGATATTTTCTTCGTCCACCTGTTCTGTTCCCCTGACTTCCTTAAATCTTCTTTTGGTTCGTTCATCAAGTGAAGCTGTCAGAAAAAATTTTAAATCCGCCTGCGGAAAAACGACCGTTCCAATATCTCTTCCCTCCATTACTACACCGCCGCTTTGTCCGACCATCCGTTGTTTCACTATTAGTTCCTCACGAACTTCCGGGATTGAACTTATCTCGCTTACATTGTCATTCACTTCCAGACTGCGGAGTTTTAGAGTTATATCCTCATCATTCCAGATTATTCTGTTTTCTCCCTCAGCAGCAACAATGGAAATCTCTGATGCCTTTAAATATTCTGTGACAGCAGCATGATTCTTTAGCAGATTTTCCCGAATGGCGATAAAAGTAACCGCCCTGTACATTGCACCGGTATCAATATAGACATATCCGATCCTGGTAGCCACCTCACGGGCGGTCGTACTTTTGCCGGAACCGGCGGGACCGTCGATTGCAATAATTAATTTTTTGGGCATAGTAAGGAAAATTACGGAAAAAAGTGGTAAATTACAATTCTGCACCTCTAATCTACCCCGCTAAACTTCGATATCTGCGCGTTTTCCCTTAAGTAACCTGAGAAAGCAATAAATAATTAAGATTCCCGGCTATTCATCAGAATTCCCTGCTTTTACGCGATTTTTTCTCCCCCGAGGATTTCTACAATTGCCTTTTCGTAAGGGTCGTTTTTCATCTGCGAGGCGGCCGAATTGGTAATATAGGTTTCAATATCTGCTGATTTCTCCTCAGCCATCCTTCCGGCAATACTGAATAAAACCCTATACTCCTTTCCGGTAACCTTTCCAAACTCAGTTGAAAGCATTCCCTCCAGCCCCTGCAGCATCTCCCGGCGGTGGAAATCAGGTACTTCAATATCAATTTCTCCTCGAAACTCAGATCTGATCCGGGTGCCTGAAAGACTGTCTCCGAAAGCCAGGTGAAGAGATTTATCATAAACAACCCGCTTTCGTATCTGCTCATAAGCGAAGTGAATATCTGCTGTTTGTTCTATTTCTGGTTTGTCTTCAAAGACCTTTTTTTCAGATATCGCCTGTGGAACAGGTTCGTCAACCGGCTCGGGTTTTTTCTCAGCTATGGGCTTTTTTTTTTCGCCCTCGGTTGCGGAAGGGTCTAATTGATTTATCAGTTCAGAAATACGGGATGAATTTTCAAGCGATATCAAAAATGAAAGAGTCATTTCAAATTTTATGCGGTGGTTCTGAGAAGATTTCATTTCATACAGCGCTTTGGTGATGAATGAAATCATCCTGAGTATATCCCCCTCGCTGAAGCGGGAAGCGTAGGTCTTATAAAATGATTTATATTCATCGGCGGTTTCAAGCAATAAGTCTGAACCCGTAGCAGTAACAGTCAGAAGATTGCGGAGATGCTCTATGTATCCTTCAAGAAAATCATTAAAACTCCACCCGTGTTTGTAAACTTCATCTGATAGCTCAAAGGCAACTTTATATTCTTTATCAAGAATTGCCCTGGTCAGCTTAAAGTATGATTGATCATCAATAAGATTCAGCAGAGAGATGACCGTGTTATAGTCAACAATTTTCCCGCAGAATGCTACCGTCTGGTCAAAAAAACTCTCTGCATCACGCAGCCCTCCCTCAGCTCGGCGGGCAATGAGGGTAAGGGTTTTGTCATCAATGGAAACTTCTTCACTGTTCGCTATAAAGCGGAGCTGTTCTTTAATAACGTCAACTTTAATACGGCGGAAATCGTATCTCTGACATCGTGAAACAATGGTAATAGGAACCTTTTGAATTTCAGTG
Source organism: Ignavibacteriaceae bacterium (assembly GCA_020848375.1). Classification (GTDB taxonomy): domain Bacteria; phylum Bacteroidota; class Ignavibacteria; order Ignavibacteriales; family Ignavibacteriaceae; genus H2-BAC3. Next base: position 2,797 of record JADLAF010000047.1, on the reverse strand, counting down.
GTAGCAAAGATAAAGATAATGTTCGGCGGCGGCTCTTCAAGCGTTTTAAGGAATGCATTAAAGGATTCCTTGGTAAGCATGTGAACTTCATCAATTATATATACTTTATACTTGCCATAGGTTGGAGCAAATTTTACAGAGTCCCGCAGCGTCCTCACGTCATCAATACCCCGGTTTGAGGCAGCATCAATTTCTATAACATCCACATATTGGCTTGTCTTAAAATTTTCACAGCTTCTGCATGAATCACACGGTTCAGAACCCTGAAGATTTTCACAGTTCAGCGTTTTGGCGAGTATTCTTGCCGTTGTGGTTTTTCCAACCCCTCTGGGTCCCGTAAAAAGATAAGCATGAGCCACCCTGCCGAGCGTAATAGCATTCTTCAGTGTGGAGGTGATGTGTTCCTGTCCTACGACTTCGGAAAACTTGAGAGGACGGTATTTGCGTGCTGAAACGGTAAAGCTGCTCATATATCAGTTAATGCTTCCTGATGTTCTGGTTAAAACTTCTTTATTGATAAAATCACACAATTCTTCAAGATACTTCTGATCAATTTCATTGAATGCGTGATAAAAATAACTGTCAAGGTCAAGAACGCCGTAAAGTTTACTCCCCCGGAATACCGGTACCACAATTTCACTTCTTGAACCGTCATCGCAGGCGATATGCCCGGGGAAATTTTCAATATCTGGAACGATTTCTGTTTTCCTGTTCTTAGCTGATGTACCACAAACTCCTCTGCCGATGGCAATGGAGGAACAGGCAATCTTTCCCTGAAACGGACCGAGCCACAATGTGTTTTCTTTTAATATATAAAAGCCGGCCCAACTGATTTTCGGGAAGGACTGTTTAAGCGCCGCACTGATATTTGCCAAAGACGTAATAACCGGTTCACCGGGTGTCACTAACAAATGTATCTGCGGAAGGAGTTCCTTATATATATCTGCCTCCGTCAGATTGTTCCCTGAGAAAATTATCTGCTCGCTCATGAGTTATTTCTTGCCGGAAGGTTTCTTTTTATGGTTCCGGGAAATCTCAGGTAAGGTTTCTTTAACCGCCTGAGGTATGGTCGAAACCGGGATTATTGTAAGACCTTCAAGAATAGCTTTTGGTATTTCCTGAATATCAATTTGATTGTCCTTCGGAATAAGCACTTTTTTAACCCCATTTTTTCTTGCGGCAAGGAGTTTCTCATTCAGACCGCCTATCGGAAAAACTTCACCGCGCAAGGTTATTTCACCGGTCATAGCTATATCCCCGGCAACCGGCTTCCCTGTTATAGCTGAAAGCAGGGCGATAGTAAGGGTGATGCCTGCTGAGGGTCCGTCCTTGGGAATAGCCCCCGCAGGAAGATGAATATGAATCTCCTTCCCCTTAAAATAATCATCCGCTATTCCGAAGAGAGACGCATTTGAACGTATATAACTTAGTGCAGCATGTGCTGATTCACGCATCACTTCACCAAGCTGTCCTGTTAGTGTTAACTTTTCAGAGCCGGGCATTATTGAAACATCAACACTAAGTATATCTCCGCCGACACTGGTCCAGGCCAGTCCGGTTACAGAGCCAACCTTGGAAGCGGTTATATGTTTTTGCTGCTTATATTTCGGAATCCCCAGGAACTCAGCAACTTTTTTTGCATCAATCAAAAACTGTTTCGGCTTTTTTTGTTTGCCTTTATTTTCACCATTCTTTTCAAGTATATTCTTTGCTGTTTTTCTGAGCACAGATGCAATTTCTCTTTCAAGATTTCTTACACCTGCCTCACGAGTATAATTATTTATTATGGAAAGGATTGCATCATCCTTAATGTTTATATGGTAATCATTCAGACCGTGATTCTCAACCTGTTTTGGTATGATATGACGTTTTGCAATTTCAAGTTTATCAGTTTCAAGATAACTCGAAAGTTCAATAATCTCCATTCTGTCCTGAAGCGGCAGCGGTATGGTATATCTCACATTTGCGGTTGTGATAAACATAACATTAGAAAGATCATAATCCACTTCAAGATAGTGATCTTGGAATGTATGATTCTGCTCCGGATCAAGTACCTCAAGCATCGCGGAAGCCGGGTCACCTCTGAAGTCTGAAGTAAGTTTGTCAATTTCATCAAGCAGTATAACCGGGTTAACCGTCCCTGCTCTCTTCATAGCCATAATTATTTTACCTGGCATTGAACCTATGTAAGTTCTTCTGTGTCCGCGGATTTCAGCTTCATCACGTACACCGCCAAGACTGATTCTTACAAACTCTCTGCCAAGTGCGCGGGCAATTGATCTTCCAAGTGAAGTTTTACCAACGCCGGGGGGGCCAACAAGACACAGTATTTGTCCCCTCATTTTCTTCACCATGTTAAGCACGGCAATATGTTCTGATATTCTTTCTTTTGGCTTGTCTAATCCGTAATGATCTTCATTAAGCACTTTCATTACATTGTGAATATCAAGCTTGTCATCACTCTTTTTACTCCAGGGGAGCGAGATAAGAACATCAAGATAATTCCTTATCACCGTATATTCAGGTGAAAGCGGCGGAATCTTTTTTAATTTATTTAACTCTTCAGTAGCTTTATCAAACGGAACCTGAGGCATTCCGGCTTCTTTAATTGCCTCACGGAGTTTCATAACCTCCGGTGATGAATCTTCATCCTCTCCCAGTTCATCCTGCAGAATTTTTATCTGCTCTGATATGATAAACTTCCGCTGAGTCTTTGCGATGTTTTCCTGAACTTTTCCGTCAATCTCAATTTCTATACGTAGTATATCAATTTCAGTGTTCAGCATTTTGATCAGTT
>JADLAF010000046.1 GCA_020848375.1 Ignavibacteriaceae bacterium | reverse complement strand
TTAGTTATATACTGCTCAATAAAGAACTGCGCGACAGTTCAGCTTCCTCTGATATGGGTATTCATATCGTTTTCGGAGGTGAGAAGTATTTCATCAATTCTGACCGGATGCAGATTATTGATCTGCTTCTTTCAACCTATGAAAACGCGATCCAGAAAAACAGCGAGCTGGCAGAAGCCAATAAACAGCTTCTGAATATGCACCGCGAAATCGCACGGAAGAATATCGAACTGGAAAAGCTGAATGAAGATAAGAATAAGTTCCTCCGCATTGCAGCACATGACTTAAGAAACCCAACCAGTGCCATACTTTCTTTCTCCGTTCTCATGATGGAAGAAATCTGGCATAAACTTGACGAAAACGAAAAAGAATTTCTCACCATCATCAAGGATTCAAGCGAGTTCGTGCTTAAACTGCTCAATGAGCTTCTTGATGTTGCCGTTATTGAATCAGGTAATCTGAGTCTTAATCAGGAAGAGACTGATATCGTTACACTCACAGAGAAAAACGTCTCACTGAACAGAGTAATTGCAGATAAAAAGAAACTGAAAATTGTTTTTACTCCTGAAGTGCCCGAACTGCGGCTGAACATTGATGCTGTTAAAACGGAACAGATTCTTAACAACCTCATCTCTAATGCAATTAAGTTTTCCTATCCTGAAAAGCTGATTGAAGTAAGTCTTACAAAAACTGAAGATCAGTGTATTATTAAAGTCACCGATCAGGGGCAGGGCATACCACCGGAAGATCTGGTAAAACTTTTTCAGCCCTTTGCCAGAAGAAGTGTCCGTTCAACCGCCGGTGAACGAAGCACCGGACTGGGACTCTCCATCGTTAAGAAAATTGTTGAAGGCCATAAAGGAAAAATCTGGGTTGAAAGCGAAGTGGGAGTTGGCTCAACTTTTTTTGTTTCATTGCCGCTGTAGTTCAAGGACAACAAGAACTTCCCTCTAATAGGATTCTGATCCGCGGAAATCCGCATTAGAAGATCAGTAAAATCCGCCGGCTGTGTTTCTCTGCTGAAATTCAAGGACAGTTAGGGCATTTCAGTCTAAGGATTCTTTCCTTTGCGTTACTCTGCATGAATTTCCTTTCCTTTGCGTTTCAATCCTAAAACAAAAAAGGTGAAACCGCACAGGGCAGTTCCACCTTTTTAAGATTTCGTACGAAGAATGTTAACGCAGCGAAGTTATATATCGCTCAGTGAAAACTTTGTATAACTCCGTCAATAGACTGGGAGCGGGCGTGAATTTCATTGAGTTTTTGAATGATAATCAAAATCTCTGCCCTCCTCTGTTCAATCATTTCAACGAACAGATTCCTGACCTCTGGCGAATTGCACTGATCAAGAACCTCCTCATAGAACTGAACTGAAGCAGTCTCCTTTCTCAGTGCTTCGTTAAGCATTGAGCATGTGTTCTTGCAGTTTTTCTGACATCTAACCTGCGCTGTATTCATGGACTGACTCCTTAGCGTTTCCATTTCGGGCTTCCTTTCCGGTTAATTCACGAACCAGTTTTTTTCCCAGCTCGATTGCCTGTTCATTAAGAGGAATGAGATGATGGTGTCTTTCAGGCAAAACTTTTTTCAGTGCATAGATGATTGCTTCCTGACCGATAACCGGTTTCAGCTCAAGGTAAGCACCCAGCATAATCATATTTGCAGTCTGCTTCTTTTTCAGCTTTTCTGCTTCCTCAAGCACCGGAATGCCGAGAACGGTTATATCTGTTCTTTCAGGCACGCGAATAATTGAAGATTTTTCATAAAGCAGAATTCCCCCCGGCTTTACTGCATTTTCAAATTTATCAAGTGAGGGCTGATTAAAAACAATAGCGGTATCAAACTCAGAAATAATAGGAGAGCTGACTGGTGCATCTGAAAGGATGACCACACAGTTTGCCGTACCACCACGCATTTCAGGTCCGTAAGAGGGCATCCAGCTTGTTTCTTTATTTTCTTTGATTGCCGCGTAGGAAAGAGTCTGACCCATGGAAAGGATTCCCTGTCCTCCGAATCCGGCAATAATGATTTCTTCATTCAGTTTCATGATACGGCTCCTCCTTTACCCGGCACTTTAATATCCCCGAGCGGAAATACACTAAACATATTTTCTTCAATCCAGCGCATTGACTGCAGTGGTGTCATCCGGTATCCTGACGGACAGTTCGAGATAACTTCAATAAAGCAGGTTCCGTTGTTGTCTTTCTGATATTCAAGTGCTGTGCGGATTGCTTTTTTCAGACGGCGTACTGAGTTAACATTGTTTACTGCCTGTCGTGTTACATAATAAGCACCCGGCAAATGTGCGACTAATTCAGTCATCTTTAACGGGGCACCGGTAAATTTTGTGTCTCTGCCGTAAGGACTTGTTGAGGTCACCTGATTTTGCAAACTGGTGGGGGCCATTTGTCCGCCGGTCATGCCATAGATAGCATTGTTAATAAAGAGTACCAGGATATTTTCACCACGGTTTACCGCATGTATGGTTTCAGCAGTTCCAATAGCCGCAAGGTCTCCGTCACCCTGATAGGTAAATACAAATTTATCAGGGCGCACTCTCTTGATTCCGGTTGCTACAGCGCATGCTCTTCCGTGAGCTGCTTCCTGCATATCAACATCCATATAGTGATATGCAAAAACCGAACAGCCGACCGGTGCAACACCAATGGTCTGTTCCTGTATTCCCATTTCAGCTATCACTTCCATGAGCATTTTATGTGCGATACCATGTCCGCAGCCCGGGCAGTAGTGCATTGGTGCATCAGTAAGCAATGGAGTCTTGTCATAAACAACATCCATCGAGTCGATCGCTTCTTTATCAATACATACAGGGTCAAAAATTTCTTCCATATATCCTCCTACACCAGACTTTCTTCAAGAACATTTATTTTTGTCATCACTGCTTCAACTATTTCGGCAGGAGTTGGTATCATTCCGCCCATTCTGCCCTTGAAGTAAACGGGGGTTTCTCCGTTTACCGCTAGTCGGACATCTTCAACCATTTGTCCTGCGTTCATTTCAACATCAAGAATGAAACGGGCATGCACGGCGTGATGCTCAAGTTGTTCTGAAGGGAAAGGGTAAACGGTAATCGGACGGAAAAGCCCGGCTTTAATCCCTTGCTCCCGCAGAATGTCCACAGCTTTCTTGCTGATGCGTGCGGCAAGACCATAAGCAGTTAATATATATTCTGCATCATCCAGGCAGTACTCTTCAAATTTGATTTCAGACCTGAGTGCCTGATATTTGCGCTGCAATCCGAGATTAATCTCCTCCATCTTTTCCGGCTGAATAAAGAGGGAAGTAATAATATTTCTCTCCCGTGTTTTTGGTTTGCCAGTTGTACCCCATTCAGGAGTTTCTTTAGGAAGCGAACCTTCCTCAGGAAGGATAACTTTTTCCATCATTTGACCGAGGGCACCATCAGATAAAATCATCGCAGGTAATCTGTATTTTTCGGCAATTCTGAATCCTTCAAATACATGATCAGCCATTTCCTGAACAGATGCGGGTGCAAGCACGTACATGTGATAATCACCATGACCGCCCCCTTTGGTTGCCTGAAAATAATCACCCTGAGATGGCTGAATAGTGCCGAGACCAGGACCGCCTCTGTTAACATTTACTAATAAACAGGGTAACTGCGCTGATGCTATGTATGAGATACCTTCCTGCATAAGACTAAATCCGGGGCTTGAGGATGAAGTCATCACTCTTGCTCCGGCCCCGGCAGCACCGTAAATCATGTTTATAGCGGCTACTTCACTTTCTGCCTGTAATACTATACCATGCCTTTTGGGTATTTCCGCTGTCAGATATTCAAGCACTTCTGATTGTGGGGTGATAGGATATCCGAAATAAGCATCCATTCCGGCCCTGATAGCTGCTTCTGCCATCGCTTCGTTCCCCTTCATAAGACGAACATTTTCATTGTTTTCCATCTTATGCCTCTGCCTGTTTCTTCTTTTTCTTGTTTTCCCGGTAAACAGTAATTACACTGTCAGGGCAGATGATACCGCAGTTGGTGCAGCCGGTACAATTATCTTTGTACAACTCAACATAGCGGTAACCTTTTTTATTCAGGTTCGGTGAAAGTCTGAGACTCTCCTGCGGGCAGGCATCTATGCAAAGTTCGCAGCCCTTACAGAGTTCAGTCTGTGCAATTATATATCCTTTGATCATTTATGTGCTTCCATTTTTGATTGAAAGATTTTCAATTTTAGTGCCAAAAAAAGATGCGAAAACAGGGTAATTTGGGGGGGTAAATTAGTTGCGGAAAGGAAAGTAAATCTTGTATTTGAGAAGGATCCAAAGTGATTTGTTCTCTCAAGGCGTAAAATGGAGAATTTCAGCAATCAATCGAAGATTTTGCGCAGATTAATATACTCGAAGATTGTTTACAATTTCAACAATTCCGCTTTTCACCGATTAGGGGAGACTTAAGTTTGATTGAATTTTTTACAGTCTTGCTGATTATCCTTCAATCAGTCTCGTAAGGTCACAAATCGCTCCCCTTTTTTGGGGAAAGAGGGAATAAATGCGGAATTTCCTTAATATGAGAGAATTCAGAAGTATTCATCCGGATCAGTTTTTACCTCAGGTGTGTTCTCACTGGGAGTATCCGGCTTAAATCCGCTAAAAATACTTCCATAAAACCACTCCAACTTATTATTCTCAATCAGGGGGACAAACATGACAGTCGCGATTATGCTGGTCAAAACAGTCAGATAAACCACATCCTGAATAATCTGACCCCCCGACATCCCTTGTTGCAAGGGGATGGATGCCAAAACAGCGGCTGCCAGCCCTTTGGGCACCATGATTGAAATCAGTGAAGCATCACGTCTCTCAACATGCTTATCCACAGTGAAGCGAGTCAGAAGCAGCCGGGCGGCGTAAATAAAGATAACGATCAGAATTGCTGTAATTCCGGTAGTTACCTCTCCAAACTTAACCGATATACCCAGATAAAGAAAAAAGAAGGTCTTAATAACAAAAACGATTTCTTTATAGAATGTTTTCTCCGTCTCGGTTATGACTGCAAAAACCCTTTGCTCCAAAATCTTTATGCCAAGGAATGCCCTTATTCTTTCGTGATTGGTCAATCCTATTCCGAAGGACAATGAGGCAATAGCCCCACTGAACCCGAGAAATTCTGATATTCCATAAACAATAAATACAAATGCAAAGGTGCTCAGAATAGTGTTGGGGAATCTTCGCACGGTATTCAGAACCATCAGCCAGGCGATACTTCCGATTAATCCGATAACCAACGCAAAAAGAAGTGAAGACAAAATTGATCCGATGATCTTGCCGGTTTCAATGCTGCCGTTAATTTCTGCCTGAATAAGACTGAAAACCAGGACGATGCAAAGCACGTCCGTCACAGCCGACTCTATAATAAGTATAGTCTCGCTTTTGCCCTTCATCCTGAGTGCTTTTACCAACGGTATAACAACAGCGGAGGAGGTACCGCCGAGAATGATTCCCGTTATCACCGCGGACATTGGGGTAAGGTTCAGCATGAAATATACGGTTACGGTAACAAGCGCTACCGATAATATAAATGTACTTATCGAAATATACATGGTTGACCTGATTGAATCAGACAACGTTTTAAGGTTGAGTGTGGTACCGCTCTCAAAAAGTATGACCACCAGAGCAACTGCGCTAAAAACGCTCCCCACCTTACCAAAATCTGAAATTTTTACAACGCCAAGCAGCGGTCCTATTATGAGCCCAAGAAGGATAAGCGAAAGGACATCAGGAATTTTCGTCCTTTCGAAAACCGATACAGCTATATGTGCCAGGAAAAAAATGATGCCGATGGAAAGAATTACTTCTGACATATCTTAGTTCTGAAAAAATCTCAGGTTTTGGTTATTTTTACTTTATTGGTCTTAAAATTACTGAAATTTTGCAGAAAAACGCCATGAACAGAATAAACTCTTTTTTACTAAAGTTCTTTTTTTACTCATTTCTTCTGCAGCTCAGCGAACCCCTCAGCAGCCAGCAGCTAAAACCGGATGTAATTGATCTTATAAATCTTGAGGTTCCTGTAGCTCCCGCGCTTTCCCCTGACGGCTCACTAATTGCATATATCATCCGCAAGCCATCAGAAGATTACAAAACCTGGGAGTCTGTTCTTCACCTCAAAAATAGTAAAACCCTGGTAGTGCAGCAAGTCACTTCCTCAAAATTCCGGGTGAGCAGCCCCCGCTTTTCCACTGACGGTGCATTTCTTTATTTCGTTTACAGCGCACCTTATTTCAGCGCGGAAAAAAAAGACACCGTTAAAGAAAGCAGCCAGGTCTGGAGATATTCAATCAAAGAAGGAACTGCTTCTGTTGTAACCGGACTGAGTGAGGGAGCAGGTGAATATAATTTCAGCAGTGATGGAACCCGGCTTGCGGTTCTGACCTCAGCGGAAGAACCGGAACTCAGTCTGAGGATAGGCAGCACAACACTCACGGCCGATGAAAGCATCTTCCCGAAAAAAAATCCGGATAATATTCTTACAGTATATACACTGCCGGAGGGAAATCTGCTTTACTCATATACGCTTGACCCGGGAGCGCAGGACCTTGTTTTCTCACCTGACAACCACAGAGTTATCTATCAGTCAAATCTGACAGGCGATTATAATGATGAACAGAAATTTGATCTTTACAGCATTGACTCCGCCGGCAAAAAGGAACAAATGACCAACTACCCCGGACCCGAAACTGAGCCGCTCTTCTCCCCTGACGGAAAAAATTTCATCTTTAAGACTCAGACCGTGCCGGATATTGAATTTGCTGAAACAGATATCGAGATGATGAATCCGGACGGCACCGGCAGAAAAAACCTGACCGCTGACTATAACTTTAACGTTCAGTCATTTATCTGGCGCAATAAAACTTCCATACTTTTTATCGGGGCTGAGTATTTTCATTCAGTTGCTTACGAAATGGATATCCGCACGGGTAAAAAAATCCGCATTTCCCCGGCCGATAAGTCAGTCAGCGATCTGAGAGTTACCGTTGACGGCAGAATATTCTGGAGAGAAGAATCTCCTGAAACCATTGCTGAACTGGTGATTGGCAATAAGAAACTCTCATCATTTTCTAATCAGCTTAAGGAATTCAGAAGCGGTTCACAGGAAGTTGTTCTTTATAAGAGCAGTGATGGTAAATTTGATCTTAACGGCATTCTCTTTAAACCGGAGGGTTTTGACCCCGGGAAAAAATATCCGATGATTGTTACTATTCATGGCGGACCGTACGGATATTTCAAGAACGTATATCAGCAAAGTTATCCGACAAAAGTATTGACTTCACTGGGATATCTGGTTTTCGCTCCTAATCCGCGGGGAAGTCTGGGCGGCTCAGATGAGTTCGGCCAGGCAAACCGTTATGATCTGGGGGGCGGTGATTACCGGGATATTATGGATGGTGTTGAATTCCTTATCGGGAAGGGATTTGTTGACGCGGATAGAATGGGAGTTACGGGCGGAAGCTATGGCGGTTATCTGACCAACTGGACAATTTCGCAAACCAGTCTATTTAAGGCAGCAGTATCCATGTATGGTATCTTCAGCTTTTTCACCGACTGGAGTAACTCTTGGCAGCCCGTCTTCGAAAAAATGTACT
>JADLAF010000045.1 GCA_020848375.1 Ignavibacteriaceae bacterium | reverse complement strand
TTTTTTTCTGTTGGTGAATCCGCCATACACTCCTCAAATGTGAATAAAATAGCAAAAAAAAACCCGCTTTATAAACGAGGCGGCGCAAGTTACATAATAAAGGGGTTATAATTCAAGGGATATCGGAAGGGGAAGAGGGATCTGAAGCAAAAAACGATGTCCCCAAAGGTGAGCAGGATACCCCCTCTGTGCGGAAGTAGAGGGTCGAGGAAATCAAATTGAACTTTATAAATTGCCGGATTGCTTGTATTTTGCAGCTCTGTTACCATGAGGTCAGGACATGAATGCAAATTATACGATAGACGATCTTTACAACGATATTAAAAATCTGCCGCCGGAAATAATCCCTCAGGCGGGTGTGATACTCCGTACTCTGATCAGCACCTACGATGCAGCAAACCGTGAAGCAAACCAGGTAAGTTTGCGTGAGACCCTTTCGGGAATCTGGAAAGATGAGCGCAGTGCAGATGAAATTATTGACGAAATCCACGAAGCCCGTTCCGGCTATGGTCGCCGGGATGTTGAATTATGAGGTATTTGTTAGATACAAATATTTGTATATATCTTATGAAAGGGGATAAGGAAGTATCAGAAGCTATCGGGCAAATTAATGGAAATGAAATTGCTATTTCATTCATAACCTTAAGTGAGCTTTATTATGGAGCATATAAGTCAGTTCGTAAGTAGGAAAACCTTCTTGCCGTCTCACTTTTGGTATCACAGATAAAAGTTCGTGAATCTAATGCAGAGATAGCAGAAGCGTTTGGGAAAATAATAGCCGATTTAATTAAAAAGGGACGAATAATTGATGATGCGGATATATTTATTGCTGCAACAGCAATAACGAATGAATTACACCTGGTTACTAACAACATTAAGCATTTTGAAAATATTCCCGAAATCAAACTGGAGAACTGGAAGAAAAACAAATTCAGCATATCAATTTTTTTCCACGAATTCTGATCACAGATTAAACAGATTAAACGGATTTAGTTCTGCCATGAATTGCACGAATCAAATCACTTCAGCCGTTCGAGTTTGCCCTTGCGTTTGACGATGTTTTTGTAGTCCCACTGGATATCTCTCGACTTTTTTAGCCAGCGTTTCAGTTCGGTTACCTTCACCTGATCAACCGAGGTATAACGGATTTCGGCTGCCTTGAATGAGCCCTCGTTTACTAATTTCTCTTCATCAAATGACTGCCCGCTCCAGAAGAGCAGACGGATGCAATTTTTTAATTTGCTGTAACCAACTACCGGATTTCCGTCAAGAAACCAGACCGGATGAGCATGCCAGATTTTGTTTTCAGCTTCTTTTAAAACACTGTCTATGGTCTCAGCCAGTTTGTCACAAATTGCTTTGTCTTCCGGGGTTTGTTTGCTGTTGTATGCTGTAATGTCCGGATTCATGTGTATAAGGTAATATTATTTGCCACAAATTTCACAAATATATACGAATGAGAAAAGTAATATCATAAAGCGGTTTGCGGTCTGGGAATTCTGACAATAAATTGTTCTCCCTCAATATCGTTTATTAATTCGATATCCGGCTGTTCGGCTAATGCTCTCTTAATACCAGTGCCCAGACCGCTATAGGGCAATGTGTGTATGCTGAATGCAACTATTTGATTATTTCGTATGACCGGATTTCCAAACATTACATCTTCCACAGTTAAGCTATTGGGCAGCTTGCCCGGGCTGATAATTTCTATACGATTATCAAAAATGAATAATCTGACAGGAGCATTCTTAAAATAATCTCTATGCACGAGAGCATTTTGCAATAGTTCCTCTAATGCGATTCTGGAGACTTCAAGTTTACCGGGAGAGTTAAAACCTGGACCTGATTGCAGGTACTTTAAACTTTCGGTTAAAAATCGCATACCTCCTTCAAAGAGTTCGAGAATGGTACCTTTCAGGTCCTTGGGCTTGCTTCTGTAGGTTATCCCGGCCATATCATTGCCGGCGTAAGAAACAACCTTAATAGTAAAAGCCGGTTTGTGTGCCTGCGGATCTATACCGAAGAACAATAACCCGGCAAGAGTTAAGCGCCCGTTGCGTAAAACCTTTTTAACCTGCAATGCTTTTTCAAATGTCAGACCTTTTGCTGAGTAGGAGACACCAAACTCTTTAATAAAATAGTTTGAAAAAGTCCTTTCGTCTAAATCATCTTTGGATGTTCCAAAAACTTCCATTTCATCGGCGAGAAGATTTGCACTTTGCTGAAAGAGGCGCATGATCTCAGCGTTATCGGTTACTAATCTTTTATTGGAACCCTGCTTTATATAAATTTCGCCATTCGCTGTTTTATAAGGTTTGTTAATCCCCTCGCTGATATGAACAACAAGTATGTTTTGTGTACTGCTTCCGGTATCAATTTTAATTACTTCGGTATTCAGATAAACAGGTGGCTTCAGATTATCTGCTAATTCAGCAAGTTTTTTGTCAGCATACTCAATTTGTTCTTTTGTTAATCCTGTTGGTGTGCCTGTTTTATCCTGTATGCCAAAAAGAATTTTACCGCCAAGTGAGTTAGTCATGGCAACCAGTTCCCGGCTCAGTGATTCAGAGTTCGGGAGGGATTCCTTGAACTGAACCGTGCTGGTTTCTCCGGTACTTATGATCTCAAGTAATTCTGAGCTATTCATTGTGCATGAAAATCGTTAGATGTTCTGTTTTATGGCTGCTGATATTCTATCCTGCAAATATACGAAAGTGTACCTCTTTTGTGAGGTATTCTCAGTGCGGATTAAACAGATTTTGATCGCTGATTAAACGGATTTCGCAGATTCAGTTTCGCCTCGGAAATCACTAATAATAACGAATCTAAAGTGCTCACCCAGCGCTTTCATAGGCCTTTTTGATCCATCCAAGTACCTCTTTGTCAATTTCGGCAGGGGAGGTGATGTTTATTTTATGGGAGCACATCGAGTTTGGTTTTTCAGCCAGAAGCCGTTCCGTGGGTTCGGCGCCCTTCAGGTTGATGCCGACTTCAAAACGGGTTTTGGTTGCCGGGTTAAGTATGGCGAACTGCTTTTTGCGGCGCAGACTTACATAGGTATTCTTGGGTGCTATTTCGATATCCTTGCCTAAAGAGAGAATTTCAGCCATCAGTTTGTCGTAGAAGGGTTTGAAATGTTCTTTACCCTGATACTGTTTTGTTATCAGGTCATCCTGGTTTTCGGCTGACTCTGCATCAGAGCCGCGGCTTTTGTGGGCAATCAGGTTGGCAAAGCCATGAGTAAGTCCGTGTGTTTCTTTCAGAAATTTGAGAATCTCACCATGTTTGGTAAAGTTTTCCTTTTGCACAATGGAAATCCACTCTTCGAGGGATTTACCTGTGTTCTTCTGCAGGTTTTCGATCATGGTTAGTGTGGCTTTATCCATCGCGGTGACCTTTCGTTTTATTTGTGTGAACTGAACTTTCAATTATCATCACAAATATAAAAATAAACTATTATGCGAAATCCGTGAAAAGTTCAGCCACAGCCACGAATTTCACGAATAACCGCTAATGAGAAGTTTAAAAATAAACACTTAAACCGAAGACCGCGACTGAGGCAATTCCTAAGCGCTTTATTCCTTGTTCATAAGAAGAATCGGGATTTCCTGTTAATAAAGTACGGTTGATAATTTTATCACTGCTCTGAGAAAAACCCAAACGATACTCACAATGAATTCCTATCATCTCACTGACTTTCCATTCCGCAGAAATAGTACCGCGAAGTTCAATCCCGGTACGATGCTGTTCTGTTTCGTAAGTTTGAGATGAACCTGATACGGCATTATTTTTTCTCTTTTCAAATGCATAACGGTAAAAAATGGAAACTCCCGGACCAGCAAAAACGGAAACATCATGATAGGAAGAAACCCGCCAGAGATAATCAGTGCCCAATCCTGCTTCAAACCGATTGTTCTCCAAAGTCTGAGTCGAGTAATTAAGCTGTTCGGGGAGGTCATTTGTATAAGAATCATAAAAGGGTTGAAACAATATTCTGACCTGATCAGAATTACTCATTATTTTTTTAAAGGCAATCTCACCGTTAAATTTAGTAAGGGTGAAGTTCTGACCAATCCCAAAAGAGATTGCATATTTTGGGGTATAAACAGAATCCTGGGGAAGCCCTGAGCCGGTAAAGAAAAAGAGAGCACAAAAAAGGAACAGAGATTTCATAAATCCTCCTGATGTTTTGGTCGGGGCAAACAATTCACCCGTTCAATATGTAAAATTAGGAAAGATGGAGGTTAATGTCAAGAGGGAGGCAGATTAAACGGATTATGGGATTTCGCGGATGTTTTTGTAGAGACGCTGCAATCGCCGGTAAGAATTTTTATTAACACGATATTCATGCTATTGCAACGTCTCATGGTGAACAGAGGAAATATTTGTTATTGCGGGGAATCGGACGATATATATGACCTTCGGGGTGGGGCGTGTGTTTTCTGGTTCACATTAGGACGGGTCACGACCTGTCCCTACGGTTATTATGTGTCCTTCGTAGTAATTGGGGAATGTTTATATATTAGGTGCTGGTTCACATTAGGACGGGTCACGACTCATCCCTACCGTTATTATTTGTCATATCAGGGCAAATGGGGGATGTAAATATATTAGGTGCTGGTTCACATTAGGACGGGTCACGACCCATCCCTACGGTTATTATTTGTCATATCAGGGCAAATGGGGGATGTACATATATTCGGTGCTGGTTCACATTAGGACGGGTCACGACCCATCCCTACCGTTAATATTTGTCCTTCGTGGTAAATGGGAAATGCTAATATATTTGGTGCTGGTTCACATTAGGACGGTCGCGACCTCGCCCCTACGATTTTCTTGATTTGACTGAAATGATCATTGCAACGGAAACCAAAATTATTGCGGCGCCGGTCAGGATTTCAATCGTGATTACCTCATCAGCCAGAAGCCAGCCGAGAAAGATGGCTACAACCGGATTTACATACGCATAGGTTGCGGTCTTTGGCGGACCGGCTTTTTCAAGCAGCCATATATACGCGGTATATCCGAGCAGTGAGCCGAAAAGTATAAGATAGAAAAGCGATAAGATTGATTTCATCGAAACCGCATCCGGGTTAAACAAAAACATATCACCCGTTATGAGAGAGAAGATCGTTAACAGTGTTCCGCCGCCGAGCATCTGCAGGGCTACTGTGGTGAGTTTTTGTTTGGGGAATGAAAGCCGCGAGGTGATAACCGAACCGTAAGCCCATGATATAGTCGCAAAGATCAGTGCAAGTACCCCCAGCGGATTGATGCTGTCTGCACTGAAGCCGGTGGTGTTATATACTAAATAAAGCAGTCCGGCGAATCCGGTTACTACTCCTATTACGGTGAGTTTGTCCGGTTTGGATTTGCTCCCGGTGGACATGGTGAAAACAACTATCCAGATGGGAACGGTTGAAATAAGCAGCGCGGTAAGACCGGAAGGCACAAACTGCTCAGCCCACACCACTCCGCCGTTGCCTCCGAGCAGCAGCAGTCCCCCCACAATAAAGCCGGAGCGGATATGTTGTGCGGTAATTTTTTCACCTTCTTTTGAGCGAAGCCGCTCAAAGAGAAAGAGCATTGCGCCTGCAATAAGAAACCGGAAGCCAGCCATCAGAAACGGGGGCATGGTTTCAATAACAAAGCGGATAGCAAGATAGGTGGAGCCCCAGATCAGATAAACGCTTGCAAACGCAGCGATAATTTTCGCCCGGAGCGATGAGTCATTCAATTGCAAAAACCTTCAGAACGCAAATTGCAAATATAGGCAAACTCCGGCAACCGTGATAGTACGATAAGCGGTCTGACTTTCCGGATTCAATAACAGAAAGCAGCAGTTTCACGCGCCCGGCTTTTTACATATACTACTTTATCAGCAGGAACGAACTGAAGCCGGTGTATTTAAGCCCGCCCAGATTAAGAAAGACGTTAATCTCATGTTTTGTTTTGGTAATCATATCTTTGTTGTTCTTTTGATCTTCTTTTGTCATCTTACCAAGGCGGCGGTTAAGTGCGCGCTCGGTTTCTTTGTAATATTCCTTCAGAGTATTATCAAGCGACTTCATCGCCTTAACTTTAAACCCTTCTGCTTTATATATCATACTCAGGGAGTCTGAAGAAAGGATATCCATATTGTTCGCGGCAAAAACACTCTTAAGAAAAGGAGGGATATCACCTTTGAGGGAAGTCATTTCTCCGGGGCAAAAAACTCCGTCTGTTTTAAGAACACGATAAATTTCTTTCAGAATTTTCTTTCTGTCGGTACGCGAGACGGTTCCCTGTGCAAAGACCAGATCAAAAGACGCATCGGAGAAGTCAAGCGAACCATACTCAGAATAGCGCGCTTTTATATCCGCGTTTCCTGAGAGCGTCAGGCGGGTGTTTACAAGAAGCTCCTCGCTGTCGGTGATGATTTGAATCGTAGTACATCCCTCCTCCAACAGGGAAAGGGCTACTTTTTCGGAACCAGAGCCGATAAGAAGCACACTTTTCCCCTGGACCGGGATGTTGCGCGTGAAAAAATGAAGTTGATCGTCTAATCCTGGCAGAAGAATTCCGCTGTATTCAGCAGGCATGGCTGAGAGTTATTCCTTTCAGAGTTTGGGGTAAATGATTAATTTTGCTTTCAATAATATAATTCAACTTCTTCATCTGAAAAAAAGGTAATTTCAGCCAAATCGTATGCGGGAAGCACCTGTGACTATCCGGATTTTTACATTTTTAGCATTTTTTCTGCTCATGAGCCCCTCAGGTCTGGCTCAGGAAGTGGTTCAGCGGCAGGATTCTGTCCTTATCATTGGGCAGGACTCGCTTCTGACAAAAGATCAGGATACCTTTCAGACAGGACCACAGGAAGCAGGGCCGGACTCAGTTCCCCCCCTAAGGGTTAAACCGGAGGTGCCGGTTCAGCCGCTTCATACGGGGTCAGATTTTATAACCGCGGGGGAGATTCTTTTCCTCAATAACCGTTCAGCCGCTGAAATTTTAGGTGCCCGGTGGGGTACGGTACTTCATAGTTTTGGCACACCGGTTCAGAACAGCATCATTTCAGCAGGGGGGGGCTTGCCCGGTCAAACTGCAATTCTGAGCAACGGGTTTGAGATGAATGATAACCGCACAACCGGATTTGACCTGCCTGTGGTGCTGCATGAAGAGATTGATTCGCTTGAATATATAGCATTGCCCCGCTCGTTTCTTTACGGCAGTGAAAATGCATCGGCTGCTTTTAACATTATACGAAAAGGACGTGTCTCACCTCTGCCGTTGACAAAAATTCGCTATTACGAGGGGCCATTCGGTGAAGCGATGATTGACGCACAGTTTAACAAACTGTTTTATAACAGCGTTAACGTAACTGTGGATGTAATGAACCGGAAGAATGATGACCGTTTCAGAAACAGTTCTGGCAGTATCTGGTCAGGACGTGCATCGGCTGAATATCTTTTCTCTGAAAAGTGGAACGCGGGAGTAAACTATTTTTATGCAAAGAGCAATGTAAACAATAATATGGGGGTAAATGTTGACTCAGTTAAAAGTTATGCTCTGAACTGGGAGACTCAGCTATACGATGAAATTGCCGCACCGGTTAATGATTACTATTTATATGAAAAGATTACGCGCGAGCAGATTGAAGCAATTGTCCGCGGGAGACCGCTGCGGGGGTTATATACAACGGTGAATCTCTACAGAAAATCATATCTGCGGGAGTACCGTGATGAAGTGATAACCAACTCACCAATGCTTACTATAGATTTTATTGAACAAAGAAGCGGCGTTCATATAATGCAGGAAGCGGAATTTGGTCAGGCAATGGCAAAATTGAGCTGGAGGTATGAAGAAGCCACGGCTAAAACGGAAAACATACGGGTACACCCGGCAATCAGGTTTTTACTGCCGGATTATTTTTTGGATGAAAAGTGGAACATCGTTACCGGTGAGCTTAACTATGAGCTGATTTCAGGACTCCGCGCAGGAGTTTATGCCAAGATGAATACCTCCGGATTCAACAACAAGCAGGGGTTTGGCGCGGAGCTTGAATATATATCAGGCGGATTAAGCATCAATGCGGGAACGTCACGTTACGGACAGTCGGCACGGTTCTGGGGTGCTGCGTCTGTGCCCATTGAGCGGCTGATGACGGAGCTGAGGATAGTATGGAGCGGGGAAGATTTTGGATTGTGTGCAAGCGGGTATTTGCTTGGCAATGATGTTCAGCAGGGCACTGTTATTCCTCTTGATACCACAGTCAGAGTACTGACATCTGACTTTATAGGCGAAAGTATGTCTGGCGGAAGTTTTTCCGGCTGGATGAAGCTGGGGATAATTCTTACTGAAGTATCGGTTTCATTGAAGAGCGGTAACGCTGCAATTAAAACCGATCCTCTTATTGACAGCAAAGCTGGTATATATTATAGCGATATTTTATTTGACTCTTCACTGGTACTCAAAACCGGATTCGAGGTAAAATACCGTTCTTCGTACCGGTCAAAAATGTATTCACCTGCCTTTGGCAACTATATATTTGCACAGGAGGAGACCTCCTCAGCGGTCACACTCGATTTTTTCACATCCGGTAAAGTTGGTGATAATGCCACGGTATTTTTCCTGTGGGAAAATCTGCTGAATGAAGAATATTATCAAATGTATCTTTACCCCATGCCGGCGCGCGGAGTGGTCTTTGGAATCAACTGGGAGATGTTTAATTAGCAGTAAATGTGTGAATGAAAAGAAAAAACTTAGTATTATAGAAGGAATTAAAGAATGAAGCTGGCAATCGGAGCTGATCACGCGGGATTTGAATTAAAAGAACTGCTCAGGGAACATCTTGTCCTGCGGGGAGTAGAAGTGGTTGACAAAGGCAATACAATCTATGATAAACTTGACGATTATCCGGATTATGCAAAAGCGGTATGCTTTGCCGTGAATAACGGTGAAGCAGAGCGGGGTATTATTATCTGCGGAAGCGGAGTTGGTGCCTGCATGACAGCTAATAAAGTTAAGGGGATTCGTGCCTGCCTTTGCCATGATACCTACTCAGCACGTCAGGGGGTTGAGCATGATGCAATGAATGTGCTTTGCCTTGGTGCGCGTATTGTGGGTTCTGCATTGGCAAAAGAGCTGGTTGATGCGTTTCTTTCAGTTGAGTTCAGCAATGAGGAGCGGCACGTCCGCAGACTGAATAAAATGAAAGAACTGGAAAATAATTAGGAGTTAGGAATTAGTAATTAGTAATGGGGAGAACGAACAATGAACAATGTACAATGAACAATGAACAATTTACAGGGCAGAGACTTTAACGGTATTGATGGCTCGCGGATTTTAAACGGATGCTGAAGCAACATGGAATAACCCTGATAGGAATTCGATATTGATGAGAATTTAATTAATTTAAAAGATTTTTAACCAGTAAGGAAAAGTAATTTGGTACGAAAAAAAGCAAAACCATTTTTGAAGTGGGCAGGCGGTAAAGGACAACTAATATCAGAAATTGAAAAATCGCTACCTGAAAATTTTGGCAAGAGTCAGTCAATATACGTTGAACCATTTTTGGGAAGTGGTGCGGTTTTATTCTGGATGTTAAATAATTATGATTCGGTTTTTAGAGCGGTGGTTAATGATATTAATTCTGAGTTGATAAATTCGTATAAAGTAATTGCTAGCAACCCAATTGAACTTATCCAATTATTACAAGTATTCGAGGGGGAATACCATTCGCTCGAAAACGTCCAAGAAGAGAAAAAAGCTTACTATTATAAAAAACGCGAATTATTTAATTCTCATTCTGAAGACAAGGTGTTAAAAGCGGCACTGTTAATATTTTTAAACAAGACATGCTTTAACGGCCTATACAGAGTAAACAAAAACAATGAGTTTAATGTCCCGATTGGTAGTTACAAAAAGCCAATGATTTGTGATAGAGAGAATATATTGGCAGTTAGCAACGCTCTGCAGAGAGTTGAAATTCTTTGCGGTGATTACGAGGGAACAATTAAATTTGCGAATCCTATGTCGTTGTTTTATTTTGATCCGCCTTATAGACCGCTGAGTAGCACCTCCAGTTTTACATCCTATACCAGTGAGCAATTTAATGATCTGGAACAGATCCGCTTGCGAAATTTCTGTGATAAATTGGACGAATTAGGAGTAAAATGGATATTAAGTAACTCTGACACAAAAGGGAAGAATCCGAATGATACATTTTTTGACGATATCTATTCGGATTATATAATATCACGCGTTAAGGCAAGAAGAAGTATAAATGCGAACCCTCTAAAAAGAGGTGAGCTAAATGAACTAATTATAACAAATTACAATTATGAACAAACTTTGTCATTTATTAGAGATTAACGAAGACCAACTTTTTGAAAATCTAACTAATGGATTCAAGAAGAAGATAACAACTTGGGAATACTTTGTAGATTGGCAAAAAGTTCTTAAGAATGTAAGTTTGTTAGAGACTGAGCTTAACATTTTAAATGTTTTAATTGGTGAAAAATATTTTGATGTCAAGATACGTGAATTGGTTTCAAAGTATCCGGAAGTTGTAAAAACAATTCCTTTGCTTCTTGGAATCAGAGAAAATTCATTAGATGTATTGATTGATCACAAGAAATTCATTTATAAAAAATTCGACTTTTCCAAAAGAGAATTATCAAAAAGTGAGGTCGATGGGTTGGTTGAATTTTTTCTAAGATCGGGAATTAAAGGATTAATAGAAGAAAAGAGAATAAAGAATCTTGTTGACTATGTGATGGGAATTGAAGTTGGACTTGATTCCAATGCAAGAAAGAACAGGGGTGGAAAACTAATGGAAAAAATAACAGAAGAATTTATTGTAGAGGCATGTGAGTCCTTAGAACTACAGTATATGCCGCAGACCACGCCAGCCAAAATCAAGAAAGAATGGGGGATAGAAGTTTTAATGGAGAAAGCATCAAAAACAATAGATTTTGTCATTAAGAAACAAAAGAAGCTGTACTTTATCGAATGCAATTTTTACGGTGGTGGCGGGTCAAAACTAAAATCAACGGCAACTGAATACATTGAAATGAGTAAGAGGTGGAAGCAACAGAACATTGAATTTATTTGGATAACGGATGGAGAGGGGTGGAAGACCACACTAAAACCGTTACGAGAGTATTTTAATACTGGTAATTATCTGTTAAATCTGGAATTGCTAAAAAACAACATTTTAATAAGGATACTTAAATGACTATACGTGAAGATGATTCATTGGAAATAGACCTTAGGGGAGTTGTTGACGAAATATCGAACAAAGCGGAGATGAGAAAATTTATTCTTGGCAAATGGAGCGAAGAAGAACCTGGAATGAAATACCGATATTTTGTGGAAACTTTGAATAATAACGGTAGGATTTATCTCGAAAGACCGGGGAGATTAAACAAAGGATGTGATTTCGTAATCTATATGGAGAATCAACTTGTTTGGCTTAATAATAATGACAAACCGCCAAATCATGATTTTATTCTAAATGATCTCCGAAATAAGAAAGCTGAACTTACGGTAGATACCTGGGTGATATTGATACATGCTATTAAAAAAATCTATGACTGTGAATCGTATGTTAGTTCATTCTCTGAATTAACGGCACTTAATCATGGAAGGGGGCACTCATTTGAGTTAATTCTTAAAACCCTTAAGTGGTTTTTTATTGAACAAGATCTTACTTATTGGTCGGGACAAGGCAGGAGTATGCTTTTTGAAGTAATATTAAGCATTGGTAACGAATGATCGTTCCTTATTACAAATCGGATGATAAAAACTTCTACCTTTTGGAAGGAGATTGTTTAGAACTCTTACCACAATTTGAACATCATTTTGACATGGTCTTTGCTGACCCCCCTTATTTTCTTTCAAATGATGGTTTATCAGTTCAGAGCGGAAAAATCGTAAGTGTGAACAAGGGGGACTGGGATAAATCTTACGGGCATGATTATATGAACCAGTTTAATAAGAAGTGGTTAAGTATTGTGCGAGAAAAAATGAAGGAAGATGCTACTATCTGGATTAGTGGGACAATGCACAATATTTTTTCAATAGGTCAAATTCTAACCGAATTGAACTTTAAGATTCTCAATATTATTACTTGGGAAAAAACCAACCCACCCCCAAATTTTTCGTGTCGCTATTTTACTTATTCAGCAGAACACATAATTTGGGCTCGAAAAAACTCCAGAGTGCCACATTATTATAATTATGAACTCATGAAACAGTTAAATGGTGACAAACAAATGAAGGATGTCTGGCGGCTGCCTGCTATTGCCCCATGGGAGAAATCTTGTGGAAAACATCCAACTCAAAAGCCACTCTCAATATTAACTAGGATTATGTTAGCATCAACAAAAAAGAATGCCTGGATATTAGACCCGTTTACTGGCAGCAGTACAACGGGGATAGCGGCTAATCTTGCTAACAGGCGTTTCCTGGGTATAGATAAAGAAAAGGAGTACTTACAGATTAGCATAAAACGAAAAAAAGAAATTGAAGATAGCAGAAAAGCTGCTGCATTTAAGCAAAAACTTCAAGGATTTAATGACACCAAAGAGTTGGAGTCATTTTTAATTAGTGAAAGCCAAAGTGAATATAAAACCGAATTGAAATTTAAGAAACCTGGCTAATGGTACCCTTTGATACCAATCATGCTGTGCGCGAAAAAACTCAGCGAGGAAAAAGGGACAACAAAGCAGAACCAATTTAATTACAATTCGTCTCATTAATTTTTAAAGTACTGGAGTACATTTGAATTTTTTAAAAACGGGTTTTTTAGCCCTCTTTCTCATCACTGCCTTATCAGGCAGGTTATCCGCTCAATCCCAGACAGACCTTGCCTGGCAGGCATTTATTAAAAATGACCGGGTTGAGGCGCTGCGGCTTTTAACTGAAGCAATTGAAAAAGACAGCACGGATAAGCGCGCGCTTCTTGCACTTTCTCTCTACTACTCAACCCAGAAGAACGAAGAAAAATACCGTGAGTATTTTCTCCGCTTTCTCAGGCATGAGCCCAACCCGCATCCTTATATATATGCTCAGTGGCTTGAGCCGGCTATGTATGAGGGAATTAAACACTCTAAAGAGGTGAGAGACCTGTTTGAGTGGCTGGTCGAAA
>JADLAF010000044.1 GCA_020848375.1 Ignavibacteriaceae bacterium | reverse complement strand
TCAACCCCGGAGTCTGATCCGTCTGCAATCTCCGGAAGAATTCGTGCAAAGGCACGAAGAATTAATAAACAAAGTTACCGGTTTACTAATTACTCATTACTAACAACTAATTTAATAGTAAATCCGCGTTGCTCTGCATCCGTTTAAGATTCGCGTACAATCTCCTGAATCGTTCGTGTAAAGACGCAAAGGTATAAAGAAAATGTACATTGTAAATTGTTCATTGTACATTGATTACTAATTACTAACTCCTAATTACTAATTGTCGAATATGAAAACCATCATTGAACCCTTCAAAATTAAATCCGTAGAACCGATCCGATTCACCACACGCCCGGAGCGTGAGGGAATCCTCGCCGCGGCAGGATATAATCCCTTCCTCATTCACGCAGACGATGTTATGATAGACCTCCTTACTGATAGCGGTACCTCGGCCATGAGTGCTAACCAATGGGCCGGCATCATGAAGGGAGACGAGTCTTACGCTGGTTCAAAAAGCTTTTACGCCTTTGAAAGCAAAGTGAAAGAAATAACCGGACTTAAAAATATCATCCCCACTCATCAGGGACGCGCGGCCGAAAAAATCCTTTTCTCCATTCTGGGCGGTAAAGGAAAATATTTCGCTGCAAATACTTTTTTTGATACCACCCGCGCCAATATTGAATATACCGGTGCTGAGGCATACGATTTTCTTACTGAAGTAGGAAAACATCCGGAGCAGCGTGCTGACTTCAAAGGAGATATGGACCTTGCCTCGCTTGAAGTCTTTATTAAAGAAAAAGACCCGGAGAACATTCCGCTCGTGATGCTGACCATTACCAACAACTCAGGAGGCGGTCAGCCGGTCTCAATGAAGAACATTGAAGAAACATCACTGCTCTGCAAAAAGTATGGCATCCCTTTATATATAGACGCATGCCGCTTTGCTGAAAATGCCTGGTTCATTAAAAAAAGGGAGAAGGGATACGCTGATTTCTCAGTACCTGATATTTGCCGCAAAATGTTTTCTTTTTGCCACGGGGCCACCATGAGCGCTAAAAAGGATGCACTTGTAAATATCGGCGGATTTCTTGCGCTTAATGACCAGGAACTCGCTCTGCAATGCCGTAATTTACTTATCGTGACGGAGGGATTCCCCACCTACGGCGGACTGGCCGGTCGCGACCTTGAGGCAATAGCCATCGGTCTGGATGAAGTGATGGATGAACATTATCTGCAGTATCGCGTGCGGAGTGTTGAATATCTGGGTGAAAAATTAATAGCCGCTGGTGTCCCCATCATCGAACCTCCCGGCGGTCATGCTATATACATAGATGCAAAACGATTTCTTCCGGAAGTTCCCCCAAATCAGTACCCGGGGCAGTCAATTGTCTGCGCACTCTATCTTGAGGGGGGTGTTCGCAGCGTTGAGATAGGCAGCGTTATGTTTGGCAAATATACCGCTGACGGACAGCTTCTGTCTCCTCCTATGGAGCTTGTACGTCTTGCCATCCCCCGCCGTGTATATACACAGAGCCATGTTGATTACCTGCTTGAAGTGGTTATTGAAGTATATAACAACCGTAATACTCTCGGAGGATACACGATAACATGGGAGGCGCCCATCCTCAGACACTTTACTGCAAGATTTAAACCGCTTTAATGGCTTTCACTCAGACCGCCTCGTAAAATCATGCGGTCTGAGTATATTTTTTATTTACTTGCTTTTCCGCTTCCGCCGAAAAGAATTCCTGCGCCAAGCACAAATCCGAAGTCATACCAGCCGCCGTTATTGTTCACAGCATACATGGCGATATCTTCAAAAAACAAACTCAGAATAAAACTTGCCGGTGCTATGATGCCGTGCCATAGCCCGCCCCAAAATCCATATTGCTCAGCAGGAAGACATTCAGAAATATCCGGCGTCGGCGCACATCCGGAAAGAAAAAGAAGAGCACTCACAATTATAAAAGAGAAAAATACGTTTTTCATATAAAGGATTCTTTCATTTGATTCTGCAAAAATACAAATAGTTGAAACACGATTAAAGGATGGATATGGGCTGTGACAGTTGTGAGTTGGCGTAAAGGCATAATTCCTTCTTAACGCAGAGTAAAAGAAGTTCGCGCAGAAACCCGCGGAGAAAAAGAAAGTAGCAAAAATCTCTTTGGCTCTTCTATAGACTTTGTGCGATGTGATGACGGAAACGCACCAATTATTTTTCCGTAAAACCATTGTACTTATTGCAGAATGTTAACTATTTTTACTTGTGTTTTTCACATTCATCAGGAGTTTTGTATGAAATTCTTCGCTTTCTTTTTTACTGCTTTATTACTTACTGTTCAACTTCAATCGCAAGGTCTCCCCCCCGTCTGGCAAAATCCCCTACCAACCGGTGCAGACCACAATGATCTTGTCATGTTTTCATCCTCATCAATCCTCCTTGCCGGTAACGGCGGAGCAATTGTCAGAAGCACCAACGGCGGTGTGAACTGGACAGTATCCAATGCCGATACCCTTGAAAGAAACGTCACGGCAATCTCCTTTCCTTCACTCCTTACTGGCTACGCATGCGGCTCATCAGGTATGATACTCAAAACAACAGACGGAGGAGCAACATGGTCTGAGCTGTCATCAGGGGTCACCGGATCTCTCTGGGGTATTCACTTCCTCAACAATGATACAGGTTATATAGCCGGTGCTGCCGGAACGGTACTTAAGACTCTTAACGGCGGTGTCACATGGACCGCTGTAAATTACGGCACCTCAACCAATTATTTGATTTCGTTTATAAGTTCTTCAACCGGATTCCTCGGATCAAGTTCCTCAACCACGGGTCGGTTGGTTAAAACTACCGATGCCGGTGCTGCCTGGGTTGATATCTCTTCACTCCTGAGCGGTAACAGCGGCGCCGTCAGAAGCATCACCTTTAAGGATGCGTTAACAGGACTTGTCTCAACCTCCTCAGGGCTTATATACCGTACCTCTGATGCCGGAATTACCTGGACTCAGGTGTTTAACATCGGTTCAACAACTACTATTATATATAAAATTTCTTTTGGTGAAGGAGGTTTTGCATACGCCTCAACAACCAACGGAAGAATTATCCGCTCAACTGATGATGGTCTTAACTGGGTCCTGGTTCAGACAAGTTCACGGAAAGGTCTTTACGCACTCGGTTCATCGGGCAGCAGAATCGTGGCTGCAGGTGACGCCGGAACAATTCTTTCAAGTACCGATAACGGTCTCACCTTCCAGCCATTGATCAATGCCGCAAGCCAGGAACAGTTACAACGTATTTCTTTCCCGACTGCACAAACCGGCTATGCCGTGGGGGGAAGCATTGCTTCAGGAAACACTTTTGGAGATTTATTAAAAACCACAAACGGCGGCACTGTCTGGACTAAGCTCCCCTTCTCAACTCCCACGCGTATATACTCAGTCTGCTTCCTGAACGAGCAAACCGGATATATGGGCGCTGAAGGTCCGACAGGTCTGTATAAAACAACTGATGGCGGTCTGAACTGGACTCCGCTGAACACCGGTACCGGCGTTTCAACCAGTATCATTTATGATATTGATTTCCTTGATGCAAATACCGGATACGCAGCTTATGCAAGCGGACAGATAGCTAAAACCACCGATGGCGGCATCACATGGGTGTCCATCTCCGCCGGATTCGGATCAGCCGCCTGTTATGATATATTCATCGTTAACCCGTCTGTTATTTTTGCGCTCGGACCCGGCGGCCGCATCAGTAAATCAGTTGACGGCGGAAATACTTTTGCACAAATGCCCACACTCGGTACGTCAACGCTTTATTCTATGCACTTCTTCAGCCCTGATACCGGCTACGTTGTTGGAAGTTCCGGCAAGATATGGAAGACCACAGACGGTGCAACATTTACTGAAATAGCCAGTCCCGTTACCACAACTATTTATGTCGTCCGGTTTGTTAACCGTCTGCTTGGCTGGTTCGGCGGTTCAGGTGGTGATATATATTACACGCTTGACAGCGGAGAAAGCTGGCTTCCTTACCGTGCGTACCTTGGGTCATCTCAGTCAACCAGAGATATTCAGTTTTCGGAGGGGAATATGTGGATTGTAGGGACGGATGGAATGATTCTTAAAACAAATGCTGATCCAAACGTTCCGGTTGAACTGACTTCTTTCACGGCCAATTACTCGAACCAGTCTGTTACTCTCGTTTGGCAAACTGCAACTGAAACCAATAATGCCGGTTTTGAAATTGAGCGAAATACTGCCGCATCTGAAAGCAGCAACTGGGTTTCCATTGGTTTTGTCAGAGGTGCCGGCACAACCACAACACAGCAGATATACAGTTTCACAGACCGTCCTGATTTTTCAGGTAGTATATACTATCGTCTGAAACAAAAAGACTTTGACGGAAGCGCATCCTATTCTTCTGTGATTCTGATCAATACCGGAGCTGTTGCAGCGTTCGGACTCGGGCAGAATTTCCCGAATCCGTTCAATCCGATAACTGAAATAGAGTTTACTCTGGCTGAGAAGAGTGATATTACCCTAAAAGTATATGACATCCTCGGAAACGAAATTGCGACACTTGCCTCAGGCAGTCACTCAGCCGGCAGATATACCGTTCCTTTTGACGGCACCAGCCACGCCAGCGGAGTATATATCTATAAACTCAGCTATGGCAATGGGCAGAGTATAAGGAGGAAGATGACATTGCTAAAGTAATTATGAAGCATGAAGGATGAATTATGAATTGGTTCTCATTTGTGATTCTCAATTTTTAATTAAAAGCCCTGGTTTGCAGCCGGGGCTTTTTTTATTCTGTTCGATTTACTGTAAAGAGGAAGCAAATTCCTGCAAAAAGTTTTCTCTATACTTGGTGCCTGCATCAATAGCGGCTCAGAGAAGCACAAGCATAAACCAACCGCTACTCAGGTGGGAGGAGGTTCCCTCGACTCCGCTCGGAAACCAGCCCAAAATGGCTTTTCTCGGAAACCGGGGAGAAACGAATCCGATCAAAGCCGGTCAATGAGCGAAATATCGTTTCCTCGACTCCGCTCGGAAACCAGCCCAAAATGGCTTTTC
>JADLAF010000043.1 GCA_020848375.1 Ignavibacteriaceae bacterium | reverse complement strand
TCGCAAGCGCAATTGCCGGTTTAGGACAACTCACGAGTTGTCCCTACAAAAATCACGCTGTATATATCAAGCACCGTGGGGGCGACATAGAAATCCGTCTAAATTCGAGTGGTACTATCGTTTAACTGTGTCGTATATTTCGCAAGCGCAATTGCCGGTTTAGGACAACTCACGAGTTGTCCCTACAAAAATCACGCTGTATATATCAAGCACCGTGGGGGCGACATAGAAATCCGTCTAAATTCGAGTGGTCCTATCGCTTAACTGTGTCGTATATTTCGCAAGCGCAATTGCCGGTTTAGGACAACTCACGAGTTGTCCCTACAAAAATCACGCTGTATATATCAAGCATCGTGGGAGCGACATAGAAATCCGCATAAATCCGCGCTGCGTAAGCATCCGTTCAATCCGCGTCCAATTTCCGAAAACTGTACATTGATCCCAATCCGCATACCAATGGCGGAGAATTAGCTTCTACAAATATTTCTTAACCGCGTTATATACACGTGTAGTGTCAAGTTCTTTTATACACTTAAACTGAACGTCACTGCGGCTGCAGCTCAGAGGACTGGGGGAGTAAAAAAAACAGGGGGAGCACTCAAGCCCGAGCGAAACCATGGTATGTTCCGTCTTCCAGGGGTGAATATAAGAAGTGTTAGTGGGACCGATGATTGCAACCGTTTTTCTCTGCATAGCTGCTGCTACATGCATCTGACTTGAATCATTAGTCACAAAAACATCACACCGCTGAATAACTGCTGCTGACTGAGCAAGATTTTTTGTCTTAACCGAAAAGCAAAACTCAGACCCGCTTTCCTCACAGATAAACTCTTTCAGACCCTCTTCCTCCGGTCCGCCAAATAGTAAAACAACAGCATTATCTTCAGCGGTAAGCTTTTTTGCAAGTGCAGCAAACTTTTCCGGCTCCCATCTTCTCTTAATGTGATTCTTGAGCAGTGAGCAGCCAGGATGCATGCCAATAATCTTTCTCCCCCCAGGCAGCGCTTTTACATATCCATCCGCAAAATGAACGTCCTCATCAGTAAGATTAAAAACCAGTTCGGGCGGTGTGCCGGGGTTAAAATCCAGCAGTCTGGCAGCCATCAGCAGATTATGTTCTGTGTTATGGCGGCTGTCATTTTCTTCAACCAGAACATTGTTCAAAAAGCCAAGTTCTTTCCCGAATACCCGCTTATACTGAATTCCGCCCCGCTTTCCGGCCCCAATCAGAAATGAGATTATCGCATATTCTTTTCTGTTGGATGGATATACACTTACGGAATAATCATACCCTCCCCTCAGGGAAAGAACATATCGGAGCGCATTAAGAGGACTTGCGTTAAGGAAGTCAAAAAAGAGAACACGGTCAGCCAGTCCGCTCCGCTCATATATATCAGCCGCTGCTTTATACATCAGCAGCACGTCAACAGCAATTTCAGGACGTTCTTCCCTGATCCGCCTGAGCGCAGGGGTGAACATCAGCGCGTCACCGATTCCGGAGAGCGCAATAACCAAAAGCCGTTTCTGTTTCATATCAATAAAAAACCGCCGGACAGTTACAGAAAAATTTCATCGTTTTCTTCTCTGGCCGGCGGTTCATAACTTTTTATTTACTTTGATGTATCCGGAATCACCGTGGTGGTTTTCAGCCCTTCATACATCTCAATCTGTGACTTGAGTGAAGGATCATTCGGGTAAAACGCCTGAAGCTCCTTCAGCAACATGATGGATTTGTCGTAATCCTTAACATTGGTATATATCTCAAGCAGGATGCGATACGGGTTGTATGGATTGCCCATATCAGTCGCGCTTCCTTCTTTTCTTTTCAACGCTTCTGCTTCAACTTCACTTACATACTCTTTGTATTTGTCCATCGCTCCGGCTGCCATATAAAGTCCGCTTAGGTCAAACTGCAGACGATAGTCCATTGGCATTCTTTTACGCGGAATTTTTCGTTCCATTTCATCAAGAACCTTAATAGACTCATCATTTCTGCCGGTGTTCTGATAATAGAGTGCAAGACGGATAAATGCATTTCTGTAATTTTGTGAAAGCCGTGTATGGTTTTCATCAAAGAATACGTTTTCATCTGCTATTCCGCGGAAC
Organism: Ignavibacteriaceae bacterium; assembly: GCA_020848375.1. GTDB lineage: Bacteria > Bacteroidota > Ignavibacteria > Ignavibacteriales > Ignavibacteriaceae > H2-BAC3. The sequence continues at coordinate 3,185 of JADLAF010000043.1, read as the reverse complement.
TTAAGCCCCGGACGGTAGTCCTTGCTGAATTCATCATCCTTTACATCAAATATCTGGCTTCGCAGAACAGGTTCATTTACGAACTCAACCCCTGGCTTCCTCTTGTGAGGCACAAGTCGCATTGCCATACCCTCCATCTGCAGATAGTCGCTCAGTCCTATTTTACTGTCTTCAGTACAGGTAACTGCAAAATACACAGGACGCTCCCACCCAAAACTCTCAATAATATCGCGGGTCATCAGGTCCTGAACACGAACCGCCTGAACTTCACCGGCGTTAATAGTGGGGTTCATGGTAAAAGTTATTTTACCCTGATTTATAATGCTGGTATCAGTTACACCATACTCCTGATATACATCAGCAGGAACCGGCACGTTCAGGTCAACACCCTTCCAGATAATAGGCCGTATCTGCTGAATGCCCATATCTGAAATCTTCATCTTCACTTTCGCGGTGCCGTAGGGCTCAAGATTTTTGAGCTGGCGTATATACCACGGAGTGTTTAACAGACTCAGGTTCACTATTCTTACGTCACGGCGGATTCCCTCCACATCCTGCAAATACCAGAGTGGGAAGGTATCGTTATCGCCGTTAGTAAAAAGAATAGCATCAGGGGCACAGCTTTGCAGCAGGTTATAGGAATAATCCCATGGTACCCAGTTGTTTGAACGGTCATGGGTATAGTAATTCGCCTGCAACATTCTACCCGGAATAAAGACTACTCCGAACAAAAGAACAGCACCGACTATTGCTGGTTTTAGTTCAGTGCTCTTAATCTTTTCATGAATAATTTCAATAAGCCCGCGCACTCCTATTCCAATCCAGACGGAAAAGACGAAGAATGCACCAACATAGAAGTAGTCACGTTCACGCGGCTGCGGCTGCTGCTGGTTCTGATAAAACGCGGTCAGATAGCCCATGAAGATAAACAGCACCATAAACACTGATGCCATCTTCCAGTCTCGCCGGAAGTGGAAGTATATACCAAGCAGACCAAGCAGCAGAGGTATTCCGAAGAGTGAGTCTTTCGCTTCTCCCGCGAATGATACACTGAATGGCTTTCCTATGATATTTGCAATTCCGTTAAATGGCCAGGCGTTTGCTCCGGCATCCTGATTCCATGATTCTTTGCCAACATAGTTCCACAGCAGGTATCGGGTCATCATGTGATTCATCTGATAACGCCACCAGAAATCCAGATCGCTGGTATAGCTGTCATAGACGACCATCTGATGCGGTTCTGTAGCAAATCTTCTTTTGAAAGTCGGGAAGTCGCCGTACTGTTCACGGTTCAGATATGAAACCAGTTCCGTGAAATCTTTTGGTTCATTTTCATTCATCGGCGGATCCTGATTCGCGCGAATCTTTACCATAGTATAAGTTGAAAATCCGAGGATAATAAGAATAAGCGACATACCAATCAAATGCATGGTCGGCTTATTGTTCTTTACGGTATAATATACAAAGGCCGCAAGCCCTGCCATAACCAACGCGATGATAACAAGAGCAGTATTAATATTGTTTCCGGCTATGTTCTTAAGCATATTCGGCATAATCTTTACAACACCGGGATAGGTAAACACCAGGGCAATACCGCCGAGTATCAAAAGTATATAATAAGAGCTGAGGTTAATAAGCCGTTTGTAATTGATACCGATAAAGACCAGACTGAGCAGTCCGATAAAGGTGACAAACTTTGAATCAAACGCCTTATATTGCTCTATATCAGGAGGTGTTGAAGACTTTTCGCCTCCCCACATGATAAAGGCAAAAAGAAGAGCAATACCAATATGAATCAGCAGGAAATATCCCGAGCGTTTCGCTGTTTCATCGTCCGTAACATATTTCCTGAACATGATTATCATAACCACGGCAATAACCGCCAGAACGCTCATCAGGTGAACACCGGTCGAGAATCCTATCAGCAGCGCTATCAGCAGAATATATTTTTCATTATCCTTCTCATCTGCCCGTTCATTCCAGCGGAGCATCAGATAAGCGATTGCGGCAAAAAGGAACGTGCTGAGCGCATATACTTCAGATTCAACTCCATTGAACCAGAATGTGTCGCTGAAAGAAAATGAAAGCGCGCCGATGGCGGCGGATATATAAGTTGCAAGTGCTTCCCATAAGGTTGAAGGTTCTGCTTTCTTATAGTTTCTGATAAGCTTTACCACAACCAGATACAGGAAGAGCACCGAGAGGGAGCTTGAAAAAACTGATACCATATTAACCCGGTAGGCAATGTTTTCAGCAAACGGTATCATTGAAACAATTTTCCCTACAAGAAGGAAGAACGGTGTTCCGGGAGGGTGGGGTACCTGCAGATAATAAGCAGCAGCGATAAACTCACCGCAGTCCCAGAAAGAAACCGATGGCTGCACGGTAAAGAGCAGCACCAGGGTCGAGATAACAAACACCACCGCGGCGGTTATCTTATGAAATAAAGAAAAATTCATTCAGTCCTCTGAATAAGTTTTATGAGACGGTATTATTTCTTAAAAAATTGGTCAAAGTCACTCTTTGATTTGAACTTAACATACTTCCCATGCAGTGCGGTCAGTTTTTGCTCCGTCAGAGAGTCAAAATCTTCATCATCCTTTTGACGCTTCACCATCATTTTGTAGGCATCGCGGTCAGCCGGAATCATGGCCGGTTCGTAGCGCTTTAGTTCATCAAGAAGTTTTTTTTGTTCCCTTGCTGTCATTGCCGGGGAGTATCCTTAAAAAATCAAGACTTTAAAGATAACCATTTTCCTAAATTTCAGGGGAAAAATCAGTAAAACGGGGGGAGAAATTGACCTGTGGAGGGTAATTTTAGTTTTTTTGTATAGCCGGTCTGATACTCCTTTCCAGAAATGGAATGTTCAGTAGTCTGCTACTTTGCGTCTTAGCGGCTTCGCGCGAACTGCCGCCGGCTCATCCGGGGGACAATAGGGACTCTGGTGACACTGGGCTTCCGGTTTAAGAACATTGCGTGACTCTGCGATTAACTCTGCTTCCTCTGCGTTAAAATTTTCTTTGCGTCTTAGCGCCTTTGCGCGAACCGTTTCTTTAGCTGCAAATATGAAGAAGCACATTAAACAAATAATACTCATACTTTGAAACATACGGCGGAGCGGAGCTTACTTCATCAGCGTTGCAGGAGTTGCAGCCATAGTCATCATTATCTGAATTTCTATAGTA
>JADLAF010000042.1 GCA_020848375.1 Ignavibacteriaceae bacterium | reverse complement strand
ATGATGGCTTCATACTTCTTATGGAATACGGATTTCATGGTAAACCTCTATAATATTTATCGCCTAAATTTAATGAAATTTCCTTTTCCTTTTGGTTCTGGCTACGCCAGCGTATGAGGTATGAATTATGAATTCAGAGGGGCAAAATAAGGGCTAAAAATGGAAAATTATTGCCCCTAATTAGCGGAAAAGCCCGGTGTTAGCAGAGCGGCGGGTCAGCGGTGGGTTAGCAGTTGTTTAAGATCCGCGGGCCATTTTTCGGAAAATGGGTTTTCCTTTCAGCGGAAACAAGGACTTCAAGGTCTGCAGAGAATTCCGATCCGCGCACCATTGTTGGGAGTATTGTTCTTCGGCTCGAGTATTACAATATCTTAAAGCAGAATTTTAACTTTCGTTTGCGATATATGCCTGCCGGGGGTGGTTAACCATATTTGGATAAAGATATTATAGCTGCTTTGCAGCAATCATTTCTCTAAGATATTTTCTTTTTACATAGTCTTCTCTCCTGCTTAAGATTTGCGCAATTTCACTTGCCCGAAAGGGACGCAAAGCACATAAATCTTGGATAATTCCTTTAATCTTTTCTGCACTGCGTTCTCGTTTATTAAGTTTTTGTATGCGTTCAAGTATCTCACGAAGGGGTGTACTTAAATCCAGAGGTGACCGCTCAACGTCAGTTCTCTAACTTATGCTTCAACTCTTCCCGATCTTCCCTCTTTCCGTATCAAGCAACACGCAATAGTATTCGTAGGAAAACCATTTCTTAAACATTTCAAAGGTTCGCTTCTGAGGCCATAAGGACGGGTCGGTTACCCAGTCGTTTAATTCATTTTTGAAAAACCTGTCAAAGTTCTTTTTCATCCACTGTTCTATATCATAAGAATCATCATCTAACTTTGCAAGATACAATGTGTGATCGTCCATTTGATGTATAGGTGAGTCGCGGTAGATACCATTGTGCCAGTCGAAAAATGGCTTCTTTGGTTTAACAACAATTGCGTTTCTGTTAACCATTTCGTAAAATGAGGGTATCATAATTAACTTCCTTTTAATTTATTGATGCTTTTTTCCGGTACTCAGACTGCTGTTCGCGCAAAGGCATCAAGGGGCAAAAGAAAGGTTTTGCTTTTACTCCTTGTTAAGAATGTTTCCGATGACTGAGATTATTTTTTCTGTTGCGCCGAGGTTGGTCTGCACAAACTCTCCGGCAATTCTTCCTTTTTCCTTTCGCTCCTGCTCGTTGTTAAGCAGACGGCTGATTTGTATATATGCTTCCCGTTTATTGCGGATGATAATTCCGCCTCCGGTTTCAGCCAACCGTCCCGCTTCCTGTGAGTTATAAATCCTGGGACCGTAAAGCACCGGCACGCTATATACTGCTGCTTCAAGTACGTTATGCACATTGCTCTTAAAGCTCCCCCCCACAAAAGTTATATCAGCATAGCTGTATAGCGTTAGCAGCAGCCCTATGCCGTCTATAAGCAGCACGCGTTCACCTGCGTAGCTATTCTGACGGCTGAAACGAATAGTTGATGCTGAACCGGAGAAATCTGATTCAAGTTTTTCAAGGTGCTCAACGGTTGGCTCGTGAGGTGCTATGATGATAAATACATCCGGATGATATTTAAGCAGTTTGAGCAGCGCGGGTATCATCACTTCTTCGTCTTCTTCCCATGAACTGCCAAGTACGATTACTTTTTTCCCGGCGGTAATTTCAGGGCGGAGAATATTCTGCTCCTTTGCTCCGAGAGAGCGTTTATAAACGCGGTCAAAGCGGGTATCACCGCCGGGGGAAAGCTGCTCCGCGGTGCAGCCAAACTTTCGGAAGTTTTCAAGATCACGCTGTGAGACCGTGAGGATCTTTGTGAAGGTTTTGAAAAGTGATGCATGAAACCATCTCAGCCCGGGCAGAGCCCGCTTGCTTCCGTCTTTCATGGTTGCATCAGCAATCAGGATCGGGATGTTCCGCCGTGAAAGCTCCCAGATATGATTCGGCCAGAAGTCATATCGCATAATTACCGCCAATGCCGGACGCGTTACGGCTATGAAACGCTCTGCGGCCGAAGATGTATCAAAAGGTATATACGAAATCAGATCGGCAAATTTATATTTTCGCGAGTTGTCATATCCGGACGGAGAAAAGAACGTAACAAGAATGTTATATATATTTTGTTTTTTGAGCTCTTCAATTATCGGTTTTGCCTGCTCAAACTCACCGAGTGAGGCAGAGTGAAACCAGAGCAGTGGTTTGGTTTTGTCTAACCGCGCGGCGTTCAGAAGCAGCTCCTCAAACAACCGCTTCCGCCCGGTCAAACCTTTTCGAATTTTTGCATTAAAAAGCGCGGCCAGATTAAAGAGCAGGTAAACAACCGGAATGATAAGATTATATATGAGGCGGTACACTACCTGCATCAGTTCTCCAACAGTTCTTTAACGTGCTTAAGTGCATCGGCAGGTTTCAGTTCAGTCATACAAAGAAAATGCCCCTTCGGACAGGAAGAGCGTCCGATGTGGGAGCATGGCCTGCAGCCAAGCGAGTTGTTTTCCATGATAACCGATCTGTTTTTGTAGGGAATAAATCCGAAGTGCCGGACAGTACTCCCGAAAAATACTAAAACCGGAACTTGCACAGAACAAGAAAGATGCATCAGCCCGGAATCATTGCAAACTGAGGCGAGGCAAAAAGTGAGTGCCGTTGCCGCAAACTCTATCGGGTGGTCTCCCGCCAGATTAACCGTGCCGGGGGCGGCTGAGGCGATTCGGCTGCAAAGTGCTGCATCATCCTTGCCACCGAGTAAAATAGGCGTAAATCCGTCATTTAAAAGTAGTTTATTTAGCTCAATAAAGTGATCTTCTCCCCACATTTTTGTAAAGTGTTTTGATCCGGGGCAAACCGCAATATATCTGCCTCCCTTTTCAAGCGGAACAGCAACCCGTGTGAAGTGAAACTCAAGCCCAAGACCATCCGGCTCTAAACCGGGCACCGATGAGATGTATCTTTCGGGTATCGGTGGGAGTCCATCAAGCTTATTGATCTTAAAGTTTACCAGCATCCATTTTTTAATGCTATGTTTTGGGAAACGAAAAATCTGTGCGAAGGTACCGGTAGTCAGACGCCTTGAGCGAGGGTTGTTCTGCAGGTCAATGATCATATCATAACCGGCAGCGATTACCTGCTGATTAAGCTCACCGGCTGTTTCTTTTATGAAGTGAATCACACGGTTAAGATGGGGCGAGCCGGAAACAAGAGAGGCGTATTCCGGTTTAACGATGAAATCCACCTGAGCCGCGGGATACTTTTTCCTGAGCACCCTCAGCAGCGGAGTGGTGAGCAGAACATCACCAAGAGAGCTTAACCGAACAATGAGTATGGATTTCAATGAATATTGATATTTCTTTACCCAAAGATACTTCCTGAATTATGAAGTATGAAGGTTGAATTATGAATTATTTTTGAGGGCTAACAGGTTTTAACAGAAGGTGAGTAAGTTGCTGCTTGGCTACTTCGCGCTCCAACTGCCTGGTAGAATCCCGGATACATCAATAACTCCCGGATTTATCCGGGAGTTGATCAACCCCCTCAACTCACAGACACATCAATAACTCCCGGATTTATCCGGGAGTTGGTCAACCCCCTCCAACTCACAGACACGCAACTAACTCCCGGATACATCAATAACT
>JADLAF010000041.1 GCA_020848375.1 Ignavibacteriaceae bacterium | reverse complement strand
TCATAGAGAGTGGTTATCCGCTTTCTTGCCTCCCACATCAATTCCAACTTTCGGAGTTGAACAAGCCCCAGAGCAGCATGAATATCGGTAAAGTTATATTTATATCCGGGAGCAATAACTTCAAAATACCATGAACCGGCATTTGCGTATCTGTTCCAGACATTACGGTCAATACCATGCAGCCGCATAACGGATACCCTTGTCTGAATATCCTCATTGTCGGAACAAACCATTCCCCCTTCACCGGTCGCCAGTGTTTTTGTAGCGTAAAAGCTAAAACAGGTTATATCACTGAGGGTACCAACTTTTTTCCCTTTGTACCACGAAGGCAGTGCATGAGCAGCATCTTCAATAACGGTTAAATTATGCTTCTTTGCAATCTGATTAATCTCATCCATATCACAAGGAAGACCGCCATAGTGAACGGGGATAATTGCGCGTGTTTTTGAAGTTATCCGTGATTCGATTTGGGAAACATCCATATTCATTGAGTCAGGATGTATATCCACCAAAACCGGTTTTGCCTTAAAGTAACATATTATCTCAGCAGTCGCAGGAAAGGTAAAGGTGGGGATAATTACTTCATCTCCCTCTTTAAGTCCTATTGCTTCAAGTGCAAGATGACCGGCCGCAGTCCAAGAGTTAACTACTGCAGCATATTTCGAACCTATATACTCCCGGAATCGCTCTTCAAAAAGCAACGTCTTGGGTCCTACACTCAGCCAGCCGGAACGAATGGTATCAGCCACTTCATGTATTTCTTCATCATCCATATAAGGACGATGAAAATGTATATACTCTTTTTCAGTCATTGACATAATGCTTAAACAATCTGCTGAAGCCCTTCAGGAAACCAAGGCCGTATGAAAAATGTAAGGTGAAAAATATTAACAGACTTTCCGGAGTTTCCTGCAGATTCCTGAAAGTTTTAAGAGACAAAATCAGTGTTACAATACTATAAAACAGCACAGGCAAAAGAAACAGATAGGACCCCGTCAGCCATACAGCCAATGGAGACATCAGAATATACAACACCAAAGCCGAAGGAAAAAAATTCCGTATTTTGATTCCGTTTGTTGATTTACTTAGTGATAGTGGTTTAAAGTCACCATATTGAAAATACTGACTAAAAAGCCGTGACAAAGAACCCCGGGGGTAATACCAGAGTTTTATTGAGGGATCACGGTAAATTTTAAATCCTGCGGATTTTGCACGATAATGGAACTCATCATCCTGATTTCTCAACAATGACTCGTCAAAATAGCCAGTTTTTTCAAAAATATACCTTCGCCAGGCACCGTATGCCACCTGATCCGAATAACCTTTGATGGAGACATCAAAAACTTCGCTTCCTCCGGTTCCCCATTTACTTGAAAGAGCTGACCCTACATTACGCTGAAATGCGGTTTTATATCTGAGATTATATCCTCCTCCGGCAATATCGGCACCTGTGGTTTCAAAAACCTCCAGAATTCGCTCATAGTAATCATCGTCATATTCTGTATGTGCATCAATCCTGATAATAGGATCTCCCTTGGCTGCTGTTATGGCCATGTTAAGAGCGAAAGGTACATACCTCTTTGGATTATGCAAAAGGACTATATTAGAATACTTGTTTATATATTCCCGGATGATTTCTGTTGTCCGGTCGGTTGATCCGCCGTCAATTAGAATAAGTTCTTTTTCTGCCGGTTTGACAGAAATAAAGTGATCCAGGATATGTTTTATATAATGTTCTTCGTTGAAAACCGGACAAATAACGCTGATCAAACTCTCTTACTCAACAATGAACGGTATATCTCAAATTGTGAGGTGACACACCGGTCTAATTTATAATTTTGCGCGCGCTCTGCTGCATTAGTTAGTAATGATTGCTTAAGTGCAACATCATTAATTAAGGAGAGTATTTTTTCTGCCAGATTATCCGGCTCTCCTTGCCGGAATCGGAGACCGGTGACTCCATCGGTCACCAGTTCATCAAAAGCAGGAATGTCACTGCAGATAACAGGTATTCCTAATGCCATTGCTTCAAGTATTGATACACCAAAACTCTCCCTTTCTGAAGCACATACATGAATATCCATTCTCCCATGGAAATTAGCGATGGATGAATAGAGTTGTCTGCCGATGAATTCAACCACATCAGAAATTCTTTCCTGAGCGGCAAGCTTATGTAAATCGGGTTTTAAAGCACCATCTCCGACAATAAGAAGTTTAAGATTCCGACTTACTTCTGACTTTTTCTTTACGATCGCAAAGGCCTTAATGAGGACATCTATCCGATAGTGGCTCTCCAACGACTTTATTGACCCGATCACAATCTCCGGGACAACTCCGGTTACTTTAACCGGATTTCTGGAAAAAAACGAGTTTTCCAAGCCAAAATTAACAACTTTTACCTTATCGGTAAACTGTTCTGTGATTTTCCTCAAGAATTCTCCTGATGCCTGCACCAGAGCCGCCCTGCTAAGTACTGTTTTCAAAATAAACCAATGAATGGGTGATTTCTCCGGAAAACTCATCACATCTGACCCCCAGACTGAGATAAGAAGTGGTTTCATTCCTGAAAGTGCCCCCAAGAGACCATAACTGGTGGCATAATGTGCATGCAGTATGTCCGGACGAACCTGCCGAATGGTCTGCTTTAAATGGCGGAGATGTTTAAGATAGCACAACTTACCCACTGAACCCTCCCTGTTAGCATCCACATAAATACCAGGGGATGAAATACGGGAAAAGAGTTCATCATCGTAATCAGCTCTTTCCGGCTGATTAAGACTCCAGAGGTGAAGATCTATGCCTGCCGCCAAAAGCGCTCTGCTCCACTTTACCAAATGAGGGGCCAACACATCCCCAATAATCAATACCCGGATAATCCAATTTCCTTTCTTCCGGCAATAGCGGTCTTTGTCTGCAGACTTCCTGCCCTAAAGAGTATCAAAATAAAAATCCAGAATGGGAAATCTCTTGAAATCCAGCCATGAGACAGGATCCCGGTTGCTTCAATAACTGATCGAATGAAAACTCCGGAGATGACCGCCATTACTAAACCTACAAGCAGATAGAGTTCCTGAATTTTATCGTCACGAGTATCGTAAAATAGTTTCAGACCTTTATATGGGAAATAAAAGTAAAGCCATATTGTGGTGAAAAGTCCCAAAAGACCAAGTTCTGCCCATCGGAAAAGAAGGAAATTATGAGAGTGTCCGAGTCCTCCCTTATCAAAAACCCATTTAACCTGATCCCCTGTCCAAGTATCGAACATAACGTTGGAGTATTGAGTCCATGTAATTTTTGCTACGCCTGGTCCGGTTCCCCACAAATAGTTCTTCTCGATCATATTCCAGGTAAGTTCCCATAGAACGTATCGGGTATTTTCCAGAACTCTTTCTGTCCGGAAATAGAGGTTAAGAACATCAAAAAACTCAATAAATACATAGAAGACTACCGATGCAATCGCGGTGCTCCATAAGGTGAATCTTAAGAATTTCTTACCATTGAGTAAAAATTGATATGTTACAACTCCCGCTGCTGCACAAAGAATTGCACCCCTGGAATTTGTGAGCAGCAATCCAAGAATCATTATCAATACCAGAATCCAGTTAATTCTCCTATTCGTCAGTATAACACCTCCTCCTGATATCATGCGGAGATTCAGAGAAATCAGTGCAATTGCTATCAATGCGCCCGGTCCGGCAACATTTGAGAAAATCCCGCCTTCCTTTACCATTACCTCGGTAATTAATTTTTCAATTGAAGTAATATTCGAGAAAAAACCATATAAAATAGTAACCGATACATACGAGGCGATTATTATCACAAAATCTATTAACTTCTGCACCACATGAATATTGTGCATCAGGTTATAAATAACAAACAACAGTACAAAAAACATAAGCTGCCGGATTGTATGACCGGCCCCTTCGGCGTTAAACCCAGACGTCACAGTTGAGAGTACCATTGAAAGAAGGACAATCAGAAAGAAAATTGTCAAAACACCGGGGAAGGCAATCTGATTCCATTCTGCCTTTAGATGATGCTTGATCATGAGCCATCCAGCAAACCCAAAGGCCAGAAGATTAAGTATTGTCCTTAGTTGGTCACCTACATCTCCCGAGAATCCAAGCAATAGAAAGACTGATGAAAATAAAAGGAAATCATCACCAAATTGTTTATACACTAAATAGAGTAACAATAACGCGGGGATAGTAAAACTATAGACACCTGTGAACGCAAAAAGCAGAACAGAAATTCCAATGAGAATTACCCACTCGGGGTATAATGATTTCAATGAAAAACTACTGGTCATCTAAGCAGCCGGTGATTCCTGGTTAAATCTGCTGATGAATGTTATTATGTCCTTAGTTACGTCTTTTACTGAAAGTTCATTCATGCAACTAAAATGGTAACAGGATCTGCCCCCAATTTCATGACAAAATTTCTCATGAACCGGTGAGCATGAGAGTTTTTTAACGGAAAAACCGTGCCCGCTTCCGTCCGGAAGATGGAATTCAGGATTAGTGGGTCCGTAAATTGCAAAAGTCGCTTTACCCATGAAATTTGCTATGTATAAAGGTCCGGTGTCATTTGAGAAAAATAAGTCATAATCCTCAATGCACTTCATGAGAGAGTCAATATCTTCTGTTTCAGTGTATGAAAATCCTCCCTCAAACAAAGCTGTTTTAAAGTCTTCTGGCAAAGTGCCCTTTTCGAACACAAAATGAATCTGATAACATTTTTTAAGTTCACCTGCAGTCTGAAGAAATCTGTTTATCCCCCACTCTTTTGCCCTCCAGCCGCCTTTGGGTGCAATAAGAATCTTCTCAATTTTGTGAATAGTTAAAGGGTGTACCTTAACCCCATCATCAGGTGATTCATTTAAATAAACTCTGCAGATATCAAGATAAATGTCAGATATATGAGGTCTTTCCCTTATATCTATAGGTTTATCGAATACATTTCTGTAAAGCTGCTGATTAATGCCAATCTTTACTCTGGCTGGTGAAAGCAAGGCAATAAGCGCCGAATGAATTCCCCCTGAAAAATCAAAAAAATATTCTGCCTTCAAAAGAAAAAATTTTAACCAAAGAGTCGGTCGCAATACCCGGCCAGAAAAAAGAAAATCAGATCTTTTAATGATTACATAGTTTGTGTTATCAAAAACTCTCTTGTAAATAGTCTGGTTTTCACTGTAGGTAATAATAGTGGGTGAACTATGGTCAGGTTGACTCATTAGGATTTTAAGAGCCGGTAAGGTAAACACACCATCCCCTAACTTATGAGCGGACATTATTACTGTGCCTTCTCGTTTTCCGGGCAGCAATCTCCTCAACACCCTTAAAGTCGCAAATAGAAAATCTGCTGCTTTCTGAATTATTGGTGCAGAGTGAACGGGATTATATACTATCTCAGTTTTTCCCAAAACCTGTCTCTCTATTTAAAAGCAGTTTAAGAATCCTAAGTTTCAATAATTTGTTCACCAAAAGATACACTACAAGTAAAAAAAGAAGTAGTCCGATCTTGAGGGCTGCTCCTGAAAATCTTTCCAAATTACTAATCAGTAAACCAATAATAATGGTTATACTTAGCGAAATAAATATCTTGAAGATGTTAATTAACTCCGGGCGCTTTAACCCCCCAATTTTTCTGAATAATACTAAAAAGCTGAAGGTAAAAAGAAATAAGTAACTAACAGAAGTTGAGGCGGCTAACGCAAGATAATTAAACTCATCCACAAAAAAGTAGTTAATCACAAATTTCAGTAAAACTGCTGCAAGATTTATTAACAATAATGCCGTTGCCTCATTTATTCCATACAGGAACTTACTAAAAACTGCATAAACTGAATAAAAGACCAGAGAGAGAATTAAAATATAAAAACTTCCACTTACCATCTGTAAATCATTTGCAGAAAATGAGGCATTTACGTATATCAACTTAACAACTTCACCCGGGAAAAGAAGAAATACTACCATGAGTGGGAGAAAAAAGAAAGCCATCAATTCAATGGACTGACCAAGTTTGTTCCGTAGCGAATCAAAATCTCCTTGTGCAAAGTACTCTGATACTTTAGGAAACAATGCGGTGGAAAAAGCCATCGCGACCATTGAAACCGGAAGCAGCATTAGATTATTGGAGTAATTCAGGGCCGAGATACTCCCCTCCTCCAATTTTGCAAAAAAAGCTCGGTCAATCATCGGATTAAATTGCCCCACTACCTCAATTAAAACTACAACGGCAAACGCGGGTATAACACTCAGTTTTAAAAAACCGCCCGTCATTTTTAATTTCCCAAATCTTAAGTCATCTTTTGAAACCAGAAACATGTTAATAAACTGAAGAACTAATCCGGTCAGATACCCGATAGCTATGGAATAGACACCATACTCACCGGCACTTATAAATACAAAAAAAATGATAAACAGATTTGGCCATATTTGTGAGATAAGGGGCTGAAGATATCTGCTCTGAAAATACTGCCATGCGATAAGAACTGAAATAACCAGAGAAAACGGCAGTGAAAAAATATAAATGTAAAATATATTTTCTGCCATTCTTAATTCTTCAGGACCTATCTCACCCAGGAATGAACTTAATATGACTCCTGAAAATACTAATAAGAGCAAAGAAATTAATGCAGAAAGCAGAAAGTTCTTTAATAGAGCTGATTTTAAATAGTCCCTCAACATTTCCGGATTATCGGTCTTTATTCTGTTGAAAGTTGGGATGTAATAATTCTGTGAAATGTAATAAAATGATGTAGAAATCATTACAGGGAAAATCGTACTAACAAAAAAAATGTCAAGTTCTTTTGCAACTCCGAATGATGATGCAAACACCAGTTCTCTTAGGAATCCGATTCCCTTTCCTCCAGCATTAAAAATAGTAATGAGTACGGATGCCCCGGCTAATGTCTTTAAAAATCCATTACCCTTGAACAGATCAAATGCCTAATTTATTCTTGAAATAATCTATTGTTCTTTTCAGCCCTTCTGCCCGGTCAACCTTTGGTTCCCAGCCGAGTAATGTTTTGGCACGCGAAATATCCGGCTGACGTACTTTGGGATCATCCTCAGGAAGACTCTTATATACAATTTTTGATGATGTTCCTGTAATCGAAATTACCTCTTCAGCAAACTGCTTAATAGTAATCTCAGCCGGGTTGCCAATGTTAACCGGCTCAGTTTCATCTGACATTAATAGTGAGTATATTCCTTCAATTAAATCGCTTACATAACAAAAGCTCCTGGTCTGAGAGCCATCACCAAATACTGTTATATCTTCACCGCTTAGCGCCTGTGAAACAAACGCCGGAAGAGCACGTCCATCGTTCAGACGCATTCTCGGTCCATAAGTATTAAAAATCCTGACTATCCGGGTATCAACCTGATGATATCGGTGATAGGCCATCGTCATTGCCTCAGCAAATCTTTTTGCTTCATCATAAACGCCACGCGGTCCAACCGGATTAACATTTCCCCAATAAGTTTCCGGCTGTGGATGTATATCCGGATCACCATAAACCTCGGAGGTTGAAGCCAACAATAACCTTGCTCTTTTTTCTTTTGCAAGACCCAGCACTTTATGGGTACCAAGAGAACCAACTTTGAGTGTCTGAATTGGCAGTTTAAGGTAGTCAATAGGAGAAGCTGGTGATGCAAAATGGAGAATGTAGTCAACGGTGTCCCTCACATGAATAAACTCCGTTACATCATGCTTAATGAACTTAAAAGACTCGTTTCCGAACAGATGTTCAACATTTTGTATATCACCGGTAAGAAGATTATCCATGCAGATAACATTGTGTCCTTTGCCAATAATTAAATCACAAAGATGAGAACCCAGAAATCCGGCACCTCCGGTTACAAGAAAGACCTTCTTATCCATTGTAACTACTTTTTTTCAAATAACCGAACATCTTCATTTCACTAATATAAAAGAGAAGAATAATAGTGATCAGTATGAATACAGACCCCATCGCTGTATTCATAAGGACCCGCGGCGCAATCTCTTTTTCAGGAAGCTGCGGCATATCAAGAATGTCAAGTGTGGGGACATCTCTGTTTTCCTGAACCAGCTCTTTATAATACTGCTGTTGTAAGACAATATATACTTCATTCAATATTTTAACATTTCTCATAAGATTCGTAAGCTGATATCCGAGTTCCGGAGCAGACTTAAATGATACGAAGATGTCTGATGAACTGTTTTCAAGTTTGGAATACTGCTGTCTTAGCTCTTCAAGTTTGGATTTAGCAGAAATCACCGCCGAATGAGTAGGCGCAAAATTCTGTTCGAGCAGACCAATCTGAATTTCTGTAGCTATAATCTCTGCCTTAACCTTGGCAAGTGTTTCCATAGTTGCTTTTATCTGGTCTGGCACTGAGAGAGTCCGGTTTTTTCGCTGGAATTCCATCAATGCCAGTTCCGCAGAATCAAGTGACGACTTTGTCTTATGAAGTTCCTGTTCAATGTATTTTCTCACCTTACCTGCTCTTGATGAAAGTTTCTCTTGATTGATTTTATCAAGACTTTCCAAATAAGCAAGAGAAATATCGCGGCTAAGACCTTTCATTGAATCCCGCTCTGCTGAAAAACGGCTGAAATAACCGGTTTTTACTTCAACATGAAGTTTTAGAATTCCCTCCTTGGTTACGTCTATATATAATATTTTTTCAAGTTTTTCTGCCGCTTCATTAGGTGTTTCTGCATCAAAATAATCCATGAGATTATTCTTCTCAACCACATAGAGTGAAACAGTTCTGCTTTTTAGTATTTGAGCATACAATTGCGAATTCACACCGGAAGAACCTGAAAGTAGCATTGACAAGTCTCCCCCTTGTAACAGAGATGAAAAACTTCCTGCTTTGGAATTATCCGGGGGAAGAATTGAGACAGGAGCTATATAACTTATTGGAGCCGCCAGCCAGAACCAAAGAAACAGTAAAACCGAACCAATGACTGCCAAACCTGTAATCTGGAATTTGCGAACAAGAAGTATTTTAATAAATTGTTGTACCATATTATCGCACACTCACTACTACTGCCACGGTAGCAGCAACAACTGTTGCAACCTGACCTAAAACATTTAAGGTGTCCTTAAAAATAGTCCAGAAAGGGGGTGCTGGAGGATCCTCAAGAACCCAGATGATATCGCCTGGCTGCAGTTCTTCAACATCATCTGCATCAACCCACTCACCGGTAGCGGCTTTAACCACTCTGACTTCATCATCTAATGCTCTCCATCCGAAGCCACCTGCAAGCCGAATGTAATCAGCGAATGTGTAACCGACCTTAAACTCCAATTTCCCTGGATTTACAACCTGACCTATAATAGTAATATAGTTCTTTTTCCTTGGAAACTCGATTCTGTCATTTTTCAGAAGAATAACATCTTCAGATTTGTCGCCTTTTTCCAGTAGCGAAACAAAATCAATAACAAGTCTGCCTTTGCGTTCTCTGGACTTGGATTTATAATAATCATATTCATCCTCGGTCATATCAGCGCGAGGAATTAGTTTAATACGTTCAAATTCAGGGTCAACACCTTCGTTACGTATATTCCTGTAAAGCGATGCATCAACTAAAGATGCCTCTGGTAACAGTCCCCCTGCAAGTTCCACAATTTCGCTCAGTTTCGTTACATCTTTATCTATTCTGTAGTATCCGGGGAATTTAACATAGCCCTCAACAATCACGATGAGGTCTTCAAAAAGAGTCGGGTCCTTGCGTATGATAATTCTGTCTCTGTCATGCAGAACAATATCATCAAGTTTATCAACTTTGATATCTATATATTTTGAAAATTGTTTCTTGCCAGTTTCATCAAATCTTATCAGTTCGATAGAGTCTTTTCTTGCATCTGAGGTAAAACCGCCAGAGAGTTTAATAAGATCAGAAAGTGACTCATCATCTACAAATTCATAAACCCCTGGATACGAAACACTGCCGTTCAGGGTTATATGTTTATCAAATCGCGGAATGAAAATAAAATCCCCTTCGCGTATATATGGATTTTGGGTAAGTTCACCAAGTCTGAAAAACTTAAGCAAATCAAATTGTTTGACCGCTTTATCAGATGAGGTCACCTGGATATTTCTTATGTCTGCGGTTTCTTCAATAAACTTACCCGAAGAAATAATGTCGCTTAACCGGGAATTTGCGAAAAGCACCAGTCCACCAGGATTCTTTACACTTCCCGCTATCTGGACTTTAACCTTCCGGATATCGCTGAGTCCCACGAAGGATTTTACCTGGCGGAAATTTCTTTTGATTAACGAGTCAAGAATTGCCTTTGCCGATTTCAGAGTTGCATTTCGAAGATTTATCGCACCCAACCCCGGAATGTATAGATTATTTTCATAATCTATAACAGGGGTATAAGTAATCTCCTCAATTCCGATAATTGAAATTAAGAATCGGTCTCCCGGACCTACGATATATTCCTCGTCAGAAAGATTTCCGGCGGACGGAACTGAAAAATTTTCTCCTGCAACCAGCATCAGCGAATCTTTCACCGGACTGAAACTGCGCTCCTGCCAAGGAACTGAATTTTGAGTGAAATGCAGCGGGCTGATAATAAAAAATAAAAGGAGTATCACACTCCTTTTATTTAAACACAAACTTGCCAAGGTCATTTTGTTATTTAACTGTTAACTGAACCAGGTAATTTTGGCCCTTCAACTTTCTTGGGACGAGTATAATAGTAATAATACTTATAATATGAGCCATACGTGCTCTTATAGACAAAATTATTCAGTACTATTCCAATAAAATTGATGCCTTCTTTTTTGATGATCCCAAGCGCTTTTTCCATCAGTTCAAGCTCTGTGGTATTTGCTGAAACCACGAGCATGGTAGCATCAACAAACTGAGAAAGAATTTCTGAATCGGAAACTGCAATAATCGGCGGTGAGTCAATTATTACAAGATCATACTTTCCTTTCAGCATCTCCAAAAATTCTCTCATTTTATCTGAGCCAAGAATTTCTGACGGATTTGGCGGAATAGTGCCCGCTGTAATGAAATGAAGATCAGGAATCTCGGACTGTCTGACAATTTCCTCAAATGTTGTCTGCCCAAACAAATAATCAACCACTCCTGGGAATCTATTTGTCTTAAAGAAATTATGCATACGCGGCTTACGCAGATCACAGTCAACTATAATTGTTTTCTTACCTGCCTGAGCAATGCTTCCGGCTAAGTTTCCGGAGATCATGGTCTTACCTTCTGATGGTGCGGATGAGGTAATCAGGAGTGTCTTAAAGCTGTTTGAATCAACCCTTGTGAACTGAATACGGGTTCTGAGTGCTCTGAATGCTTCGCTTGGAATTGAATCCGGACGTTTTGCGACAATGAACTCAAACTCATTCTGTCCATTTGCGGTAACCTGGCTTTCAATCTGCGGTATCCATGCAAGAACGTTTTCCCCTCTCTTTTGAATATCTTCGGGAGTCTTAACAGTATTATCAAAATAGTTTTTCATGAAGACGTAACCGACTGAAACTCCAAGCCCCATCACAAGGCCAATCATTATGATAAGAATGCGGTTTGGCTTACTGTGTGTATCGGAAGGTCTGGCATTTTCAACCACGATAACTTTTCCGGCCTGGGACTGCTCATTGATTACAGCTTCCTGATACTTTTCTTCAACCAGCACGTAAAGTTTCTCAAGTGACTGCATTTTTCTCTGCAGCCGCGCGAGTTCGATCGCGGTTCCCGGCAGGATGTTAAATTTCTTTTCAAGTTCTGCTATAATTATCCCAAGCTGCTGGATGGTAATTCTTAAAGAAGAATTCCTGATATCTTCATCAATAATTTTTTGCAGAGCAACTTTTATTTCAGCAGGTGTGGAAGCAAGCGCACCGGCTTTATATACCGTAATCTTTTCGTTCAGCTTCTCTTTAAGGTTATTAATCTTTCTGTTATAATCTTCAATCAACTGGAGATTTGAACCTGATTTATTGTTCTGCGTAACCAGGTCTCTGCTCAGTTCAAGTTTTGCAATTTCGTTTTGCAGAGTTTTGAGATATGATTCAGATGAGAAACTCTCAATGTATGCGGTTGCTTCAGGGTCCTGTTTTTCAAGTTCTTCTTTAAGTTTCCTGAGTGTTTTGTCTGAAGCCATAAGCTCAATTTCAGCCATTCCCTTCTGAGATTCAAACTGGGAAAGCTGCCCAACCAACTGAGAGGCCTGTTCTTCGAGGACAATTATCCCCCCCTGCTGCTGATATGATTTTAAAATATCTTCAGAAGCATTCAGTTCATTTAGTTTGTCTTTCCGCTGATCCTCCAGAAAGTTTCGGATAATTGTTAACTGATTGCGGTTGAATTCAAGATCATAATTGAAGTAAACCGAAGCGTAGGTGTTTGCTATCAGTGATGCTTCCCAGGCGGAAGGTGATTCTGCTTTGATCTGAACGATATCAAGTCCCCTCTTCTGTTCAATTGTGACTGAAGCTAGACGCTCTGTCAGTCTGGGAAGAGTTATAAGCTGTGGAGGAACTCCGCTTTCTGATGACTGAAGAAGAATAGCAAATCTATCGGGGTCATTATATTTCTTAAAACTGTCAATCAGAGCGATGGCTACTCCTTCTCTGAAATCATAGTTCTTAAGAACTTCAATTTCATTGGCAATTATCCGGTCATTTCCGAATCCGGAAGACTCCATAAAGAACGGGGCTTCCAGGATATTTGATTTCGCCTGCGATATTTTTACCGATGCAGAGGACGTATATATGTTCCGGGCGGTGACCGCGTAGATAATAGAAAAAGTAAGAGTAGTGAGCGTGATAAGAAGTATTGGAAACAGATTAAGTCTGATAATATTCAGATAATCCTTCAGACTAAGAGTTTCCGTCTCATTTATAAAGTTATTCGGTTTCAAATAAAAAATCCCTTACTTGGTTATCTGATAAATTAAAAGCGTTACTGAAACTAACGCCGATAACGTTGAAAATCCGAGAGAAAGATAGTCTCTAAGATACCATCGTGGTTCACCGGGGAAAACCAGTACATCACCAGGCAAAACTCCCATAACTTTATTTATACTTAGATTATCCTGACCCCAGAGTACGTTGTTATAGTCGAGCGGAATAATATCGTAAGTTGAATCCTGCTTCATCCTGTATAATCTTATTTCATCGAGCCGGGCATCATTAGTTGGCCCGCCTGCCAGAGTGATAAGTTCAATAACATTAAGCGTCTGAGGCACAAGGTACTGCCCCGGGAATCTAACGCTACCCCATATATTTACTTTTATATTGATGGCTTCCGGGTTTGAATAATCGTAATATGCACCCTGACTCTGGATACGGTTATTCAATGGGCTGCCAATTATTGTATTTTGATCCTGAGCTAACGTTTGCACTGAATAGAACAACACAAGCAACAGAAAAACGCTTCTATTTCTGCTTGTCATTAATGAAAAATACTCCTGGAAAATGAATCTGCAAGATAGTTAAAATGCCCTGAACCTCAAAAGGATGTACTGTTTTTGTGACCTGCCGGACATTACTAACGTAGTTTGACCTTTGCTGAGCATAGCAAACCGCTGAGTAAACCAATCCCGAGTCCTGAAGCTGCCCAAACGGATAAAACATCATAGGATAAGAGGAACCCTGGGGGCAGAAATTCTATCCGACCTTCGGCATACCTGCCAGCCAGGTAAATTAGCAGTCCTGATGAGACAGAGGATAAGATTGCTATCAGAAGACTGTAAAATATCACAGGAGTCCTTATCTTACCAGTGGTAGCCCCAACCAACATCATAATGCTTGTCTCAACACGCCTTTTTTCCAGACTGAGGGATGTTGTACTGTAATTCAGATAAAAAGCTGCTATCAGCAGCAGTATGGTCAAATATGGCAGCAGCCGGTTAATTTTCTGAATAATGGTATAGAGCATAAGGTAAAGCTCCCCCTCAAAAACCGCCTCTTCCACACCTGGAAATTTTTGCAGAACTCCTCTGATCATCTCAATCTGAGCAGGATCAGTTCCTGACAGTAAAGTAAGTCGAAATGATGCAGGTAACGGATTTTCGGACAGAATTACCCCAAACTCCTCACCGGTTTTATTCTTAAAAAGTTTTGCCGCATCAGATTTACTAAGAAATTCAGCATGAGCAATAAAATCTTCATTAGAAATCTGATTTTGGAGTTCAGTAATTTCCGGCTCAGTAAGACCGTCCTTCAGAAAAAGAGTCATTTTGAAAGAATGGGAAAGTTTTTCTGAAAGAAGTTCCGGGACCTGCATCCCCACCAAGGTGACATAAAGTAAGAGCAGTCCGAAGATAGAAGTCAGAATCGAAAACACAAAACCTGTTGAGGTATATCTGACTGATTTGATTAGTTCTTTTAGTAAAAACATATATTACAAATTAGATTCATCAATCCATTTAACAATTTTCCAGATTCCCGACTCATTTTTTTTCAACAAAAGATTCACCCGGCCATCAATCCGGACAATATCAGACGGGTTAAATGTAATCGTAAGGTTAAATCCTCTTACAATCAGCGCTGAGATGCTATCCTCGCTTGAAGTTATAATATTATTCCAGATGAGATCAAGTCTCTCAGAATTTCCAAATAGCCCTGAGGTGGTTCGGAGATCCTCCTCCCGTCCCCAGGTTACATCAAAACCGAGATCGTAGTCACGATAAGTGAAGGTAAACTCCTGATCAAGCAGGGGACCATAGTAAAGTGTATCTTTAAGACTATAGGCATATTGCAAGTTACGAAAAACACCATCAATTGTTTTTTGGTCTGAAAAAAGACCCGATCCGGTTTGCTCATTTGAAGAAATCCGCGGCGCGAACGGGTTTTCACAGCCGCTGGAAATTAACAGAATCAGAAAACCGAAGAGTAGTGTTTTAATACTTTTCACCCTTAAGGTCGCTCCAGCTAGGGTTTGATGTGGTTTTATAATCCTCCCAATGGAAGACTTCCCAAATCAGATTCTTATTGACCTTCATCCTGAGTCGCATTTCACCTGAGTAAGTTAAAAGGGGCAAATTAACAGACGGCGGTACGGTGAGGTAATATTTACAAATAAACAGAGCACTATCACCATAACGATTCACCACAGAGTCCGTAAGGGTGATTCCAATTTTCCTTTCAGCACTGAGTTCAGTAATGAAATTTCTGAAATACCGGTTTTCCTCTTCCCTGCCCCACACCCCCGAAAAAACCGGGTAAACCAGAGCCGCGTTTGAAGAAGGGGAAAAAACATAACTAAATCCCGAATTAACTGAATCTGCAAAATTAGAAGTATAATTATCCGCATTCATCTCCCTTACGGCCGTGATAAAGTTGTTAATCAGCATATCTGAAGAAGTAGCAAACTGAGATGTACTCCGTGGATTTATGGGTTGTTCCGAATCCCTCACATCAAACAATCCGCAACCACTGGCAAACAATTGAAAAAATAAAAGAAAGCTAATCCTTTTGAGCGAGTTCGAGGTCAAAGCAATAGTCAATATTGGTCTGCATAGGATTTTCATTTCGAGATCAAAAACCAGTCATTTAACAGTTATCCGACCAGCCATTGCACGACCAATTGTGGCATCATCAGAGAACTCCAGATCTCCCCCGATAGGTATTCCCCGTGCCAGCCGAGTTACTTTAAGCGGAAATCTTTCTAATTCCTTCATGAGCATAAGGGAGGTTGTATCCCCCTCTGTATCAGGGTTCAGTGCCAGAATTACTTCCAGCACATTGCCTGTTTTCACCCTCTCAAGCAGCTCCTGAATTCGTAGCTCCTCCTTGTAAATCCCTTTCAATGGCATTAACACTCCCCCCAGAACATGATACACCCCTCGGAATTCGTTCGCTCTCTCAATATGCAGTATGTCAGACGCCTCCTCGACCACACAAATTACAGATTTATCTCTTTTTTCACTGCCACAGATTGAGCAGATTGCCTTTTCTGTTATATTATAGCAAATCTGACACGAATGAAGATCGCGTTTCAGAGCGACTACAGCATCTACAAATTTTTGAAAATCCTGATCCTTGCTACGAAAAAGGTACATAGCAAGCCGTTGTGCTGATTTTTTTCCAATACCGGGGAATTTCGAAAATTCCTCAATCATCTTTTGGAGAGGTTCGGCTATCAAGATCAGAATCCAGGGATATTAAGCCCCGGAGGGAGCATCCCCTTTGTAACCTTTTGCATCTCCTCTTCAGCCAGTTTGGTCGCGGAGGCAATCGCTTTATTAACAGCGGCAACCACCAAGTCTTCAAGAATTTCTTTTTCATCAGCATTTATCACGCTGGGGTCAATTACCAATGAAATCAGTTCTTTATTACCGTTTACCGTGGCTTTAATCATACCCCCGCCGGCTTCCTCGCTAACGGTCAGATTGCCAAGCTGCTGCTGCGCTTTAGCCATATCTTCCTGCATTTTTTGAATCTGCTTCATCATATTGGGCATTCCAGGGAATCCGCCTTTCATATCGTCCTTTCAGTCTGTCAATAATTTAAAATTGAATTCAAAATATACTCATCTGAATTGTCTTATACAGAACCCAAATAGTGTGAGGTAATAGATTTTGGGGTACCTGACCAATCAGTCAGGAAATTTATCTCCTCGTCAGGTCAGGTAAATGTTATCATAATGGAATTCAGGATTTCGGTTAGAATTATGAAGGGTGACCCAAGTCTGGAAACTTGTCGTTTTCCTATCCCAATCAGTAGAATTCAAATCAGGACGAATTCAGATGTAGTGATTTTCTGATTCTCTGCAAAAAAACTCCTCAAACTATTAATTTACCCGCCGGTCACCTAACTAATCCCCCATTTGACTATAACTGTCGACTATTTCCAGAACAAAACTATAATCTTCAGCTCTGTTCATATTTACAAATGAATGTTTCCTATACCCTGGATATTCGGTCTCAATTTCGATGATTTTACCGTTTGCTCTTTTAACAACAGACAGAACCTCACACTTCCTTTTTTTTTGATCTTCTATCCGCACGGTCTCATTTTGTCCTGAATCAAAAATTTCGCAAATTAAAGGAATAACTTTTTTTGAATAAACTCCGCAAAGCTGCTGTATATAACCGTCAGCACGGGAAATCTTAATTAAATCTTCGGATGGATAATTTGTGATAAATTTAATTATCCCAGAATCAATCAGCGGTATATCACATGAGACGATGAAATTTTTTTCTGACGGTGAATTAACCAGTCCGGAGTGGATACCGCTAAGCGGACCTTTCCCTCTTATGATATCCTCAAAAATCGGAATATTTAAAAAATTATATTCTTTTGGTGAATTTGTAATTAAAATTACATCTTTGAAATTCCTATTCATCAGTGAAAGTGTGCGCTCAATAATGGTTTCATTATTGATCTTTAAGAAAGATTTATTCTGCCCCATTCGTGTGCTTTTTCCGCCTGCAAGGATGATACCAGTTATATCAGTAAACATTCAACTACATCACCTTGTTTTGCGTTCATAATATGCTCCGGAATTTCAATCAGGCAATTTGATTTGCTCATCTCCGCAAAATCACCCGATGATCGCGAGGAAAATGGAGTAGCCCTCCATTCACCATTTTCATTGACTAATTCCCCTCTTAAAAAATGACGTTTCGTGTCATTTTTTGTTAAACCGTTGAGCAGCAAAGCCGAAATCTTTGCGCTATCTTGTTGATGAAGTATTTTTGCAATCGCAGGCCTGATAAATATCTGAAAATTGACAAGTGAGGAGACAGGATTTCCCGGAAGGCCAAATACTAATATTTTCCTCTCATTTTTTTGATAGACACCGAAAACAATTGGCTTGCCTGGTTTGATATTTACTTTCCAGAATCGAACTTCTATTTTTAATTCAGAAAAGACCTCAATCAAAAAATCATATTTGCCAACTGAAACTCCTCCTGTTGTTATAAGGAAATCGCACTCTTTGTGAAGAGCATCAGAAATAAGTTCTTTAATTCTACTTTTATCATCATTAACTACTCCGAGCAAGTCTGCAGATTGATGTAATTCTGTTACAGCCGCCGAGAGAGCGTAAGAATTTGATACTCGTATTTTATCTCCTGTCGGTTTCTGAGAAACAGGAACCAGTTCGTCACCTGTAGTTAATATAGCAAGTTTCAGCTTTTGCAGAACTTTAACCTGTTCCATTCCGCAAGAGGCAAGCGCAGCAACTACCTGAGGATTTATTTTAGTGTATTTATGAACTACCACCTGATCTTTCTTTAAGTCGCTGCCACATAACCGGACATTCATGCCCCGCTTAATTTTAACATTATCCTTTAAACAAATAAAACTATCCGAAATCTCAACATCTTCAAGAGGAACAACTGAGTCCGCAGAGTCAGGTAGTTTGCTGCCTGTTGTAATCAGAACCGTTTCGTCCGGGGAAAGGATGTAATCTTTATAATTTCCGGCCGAAATTTCCCCGATCAATTTCCATTTCCGAACATCTGAATAGCAGAACGCATAGCCATCCATCGCACTATTATTGAAGGGAGGGAGATTTATATCAGAATAGACATCTTCCGCCAGAATTCTGTTCACTGACTGAAGAATATGGACTTTTTCGACAGATGTCTCTATTTTTGAGGATTCATCACAAACAATGCGTAATGCATCAGAATAATTGAGCATTGTTTCAGGAGATTATTTCAACTTTATCATCAACCTTTATATCTCCGCTGCTAATTACTTTAGCAAATATCCCCTCGCGCGGCATAACACAATCTCCGACTTTAACAAAAATTGCACATTTGTCATGGCATTCTTTACCTATCTGGGTTATTTCCAGTTCTGCTTCATTTCCAATCCTGATTCTTGTTCCAATTTCAAGCTGCGGCAGATCAAGAAATTCAGTAGTTAAGTTTTCAGCAAAAGCGCCTGGACGCAAATTTGGCAGACCTTTTTGACGCATTTTCTCTATACTTTCCAAACCAAGAAAACTTACCTGCCGATGCCAGTTACCTGCATGGATATCCCCTTCAATTCCATGATTTTCTATCAACTTTGCCTGGTCAATATTTGTTTTCGGAATACCCTTCCTTTTGCTAATGGATATTGCGGTAATTCTTCCGCAGGTGTTTCCTGTCTCCAGATTTCCTTCTGCTAAACTGCTTTCGTTCTGTATATTCATTATATTCCTTTCGTGGTATAACACTAATTACTGAGAAAACTAAACTATACTTTGTCCAGATAATCTCCGCTCTTTCCTCCGGTTTTGGAGAGCAGCTTAATTTTACTTATAAAAATTCCTTTATCAACTGCTTTGCACATATCATAAATTGTGAGAGCGGCAACAGAAACTGCCATAAGTGCTTCCATCTCAATACCCGTCTGACTTTCTGTCTTACAGAAAGATTGTATCTTTATTGTATTTGAAATCTCATCAACCTGAAAATCAACATCAACTTTTGAGATAAATATATTGTGGCAAAGAGGTATCAGCCCGGCAGTTAATTTTGCCGCCTGAATTCCTGCTATTCTTGCAGTTGAAAAGACATCCCCTTTTGCAATCTGATTCTGTTGTATTAAAGATAAAAGCTCTTTTGTTACATTTACTGTTGCCTCGGCTTCTGCCGTTCGAATTGAAGTCACCTTACCAGAGACATCAACCATGGATGCTTTTCCGTCAGAGTCAATATGAGAAAACTTTTTCATCTTATCCGCCAATTGCCAGCATATTGTTTTTTTCTAATTTTAGTAATTCTCCTACATCAGGATGCTGGAAGTTTTTTCTGTCCAGGGAATTATTAATAAAACGGACGATTTCGTCATCTGAAACACCTGGACTGCGCAACAGCTTCCTCAAATCAAGTTCCTCATTAATCGGAGTGAAAAGGCATAATTTCAGTTTGCCCGAAGAAGTAATCCGTAAACGATTGCAGCTTCCGCAAAAATGATTTGAAATCGAACTTATAAAGCTGACCGTTGCTTTATGATTTTGAATTTTGAAATCTTTTGCCACTCGCTGAATTTCATGATGTAATTCCTTCAGTTCATATCTCTCTGAAATTATATTTTTTAATTCCTGGTAACTGATAAAAGAATTTTCACTCCACTTGTTCTCACTGAAAGGCATAAACTCAATAAACCGGATATTGATCATACGATCTTTCGCGAACTCAATAAAGTCAAGGACTTCATCATCGTTTATTCCCCTCATTACAACCACATTGATTTTTACCGGCGTAAAACCAAGTGATTCGGCAAGATCAACCGAGCGCAAAACTGTTTCAAGAGAGTCTTGCCCGGTTATTTTTTCAAATCGCTCTCTCTGTAAAGAATCGAGCGATATGTTAATTTTATCAAGTCCATGATGCTTTAACTGCTCAATTTTATCTTCCAGCAGTGTTCCGTTAGTTGTCACGCAAAGTTGAAAAGGATTCTCTTTCTTAAATTGAGACAATGTTTCAAAGAATTTAACAATGTCTTTGCGGGCAAGCGGCTCACCTCCGGTTAATCGTATCTTTTTTGTTCCAAGCCGACTCACAAATATTCTGATTAACCTTGTAAGTTCATCATAAGATAAAATCTGAGAGTGTAAGAGTTTTTCAAGATCACCATCAGGGTTACAGTAAAGACATCTGAGGTTACATTTATCCGTGAGAGAAATTCTCAGGTAATCATGGACTCGTTCAAATTTATCTACTAACTGTATCACACGCTATAAAACTATTAGTGCAGCAGCAGCCGAAATAAGAACTACGTAGGCCGGATGCAGGTTGAATAAAATAATTAGTACAACTCCCAGAAGAAGGAAAGCTACACTGGTAAGGTCCAATGAATTTTTAACCGCATACTTATACATAATTGCGGCGATCATGCCTATTATTGAAAATTTCACCCCCGTAAATGCTTTCTGAACCATAGCATTTTTTTCAAAATGTGATGAGAAAAAAATCGCAGCCAATATCAGCGCAGCGGGGGCAATCACATTTCCCAGATTAGCGGCAAGTACTCCAAAAACACCTGCTACTTTATAACCAGTATATGTTGCAAATTTAATAGAGATAGCCCCCGGAAACACTTCCACCATTCCAAGCACGCGGATAAACTCCTCATGATTCAGCCAGGAATTATTCTCAACAACTTCTCGTTCAATCAGCGGGATGAGAGAATATGCTCCGCCAAAAGAAAATGATCCAACTTTCAAAAATGAAAGAAATAGTTCAAAGACGTTATGAAGCATTACCCTCTCCAATGATATCATCAATCCAGCTTAACGCCGCCATCATTGAGGGAAACCCGATGGTCGGAAGCGACAATAATGCAACCTGCCGTACCTCATCCTCTGTGCATCCGGCATCAAGGGCTTTACGCGCATGTGCATGAACAGCCCCTTCAAGTCTTGCCCCGGCAGAAATAGCCAGCTTTATTAATGCCCGCGACTTTTCATCGAGCGGACCTGCCTGATGAACTGCATCCCCCAGCTTTTTGTATGCCTCACCCACATCAGGGAAGGTATCCATGAACTTTTTATATCTTTTTGGTAACTCACTCATAGTCTTTATATCTTTTTTTTCTATCCGGGAACTCTTATTTAAAGAGTTGTAATTCTGAATCAAAAAACCGCAATCAGACCTTAAGAATGCCGGGAATGCATTGATGAGCGTACGTAAAAAGAGTCTTCACAGACCGCTGTGATAAAATTATGATGTAAACAAATATATAGTTCTTTTAACAGTATTAAATAGTTGTCATTCATATTTTTCTAACTCCTTTTTTCGTACTCATCCATCCGGATTTTTATTTCCGAAAATTCTTCGGCAGAAAGGTTCTTTTGTGCGAAGGGGAAAACAATTTTATCCTCCCGGAAAATATGTAGCCGCAGCATCTCAGCCAGCATCTTCCCCTGCTCCAGGGCAAAATCAAGAACTACTAAGCGGGACGACTGATCAGGCAGTCTTCCTGCTAATCCAAGCAGTGTGAACGTTATTGCCGCAAGCTGCATAAATTTAACATGGTCATCTTCGAGCATATCAACAGCAGTTTTTTGTACACTTCCCTGGCTATGTTCGCCGGTCTCAAAATATCTTTGCTGCAACAACGGGAAAAGTATCTTTTCTTCTTTTATATTATGTTTGGTGACGTTATTATCTACAAACTCAAAGAAATCGGATAACGAATTACTTACTTCTTTGTGAGCGCCAAAACCTTCTTCCCTGATTCTGTTTAACGCCTGCTCAAAAGAATCAACTTTTTTCAGACACTTGTTGTGTTCATCTATAAATCGGTGAAGCACTTCGTCCATTTCATCAGCACTCATGTCCTCAAGTGCCGGAGGTGCGTAAGCATCCGGTGGATTCATCGGCGAAAATTCTTCATCGCCTTCCTTCTCAACAAACCTTTTCAGAGGATCTGCCCCACCGATAGTATTAAACTCCATTGGCATTATTTTACTCCCTGCATTTCATCTTCAATTTCAATAGCACGGGGGAAAAGGATATTGTTTTCAAGATGAATGTGCTGATGAAGATCATTTTCAAATTCATCAAGCTTTTTAAATGTTACTGTATATGTGTTACATGCATCGTACGGCAATGTATAATCTGAAGTTATTTCCCGCATCTCTTTTAGCAGGCCGCCAGCATTCTCGTGCTCCATTTCCATCATTTTGATCGGATTGCGAATGCTCCCAAACGGTGATTCCGTGGCGGGTTCCTGCTTTTTGTAAGCTGAATATAATTGTATAATGTACGGAAAAAGAATTCTCTCTTCCTTCATCATGTGGTTGCTCAACTCCTGAGCAACAGCAGCATAATTCTCCGCAACTTTCAACAATTCAGGATGTCTCTGACCGTGGACGTAAGCTATTTTCTGGGTGAACTCATATAAGAGGGTAAGATTATCATTAACATATTTATGATGAACATTTATAATGTAGTTTGTCAGAAAATCGGGCTCCCAATCCTTAAAATTCTGCGCATTGCTTCCTGCTGCTTTGCTTAAATTGGTTTCAAGCAGAGACATTAGTTCCTCTTTATTAATAGAGTTACTGGCGCATGCTTCATCTATTGTGATTTTACCGCCGCAGCAAAAATCTATTCCGAACTTCTTGAAAACTTCGGCTGCCCGGAAATCATCTTTAACTATTTGTCCGATTGTTTTATTTGTATCGAGTAATGTACCCATCAAGGTTTTCCTGTTTTATTTTATTTATCATTATTATAGTTTAACTTTGGAATTTTTAAAAATATTTCGGGAACTTCATCCGAAATATTGAATCGAATTTTTCATTCGGTTTTTTTTATTTGCCGGCTTTCTTTCGCGCGAGCACCTCATCAAAGGACATTCCCCCGCCTCCGAAGAGGAAAAAAACAGTTAACAAAACAAGCACCAGAACGGAAAGTTCAAATGACTGCTCTACAACCACTAATCCCTGCTTAAGGTGAATAAAGAAGACTGCTCCGAACAACACCGGTATCTGCAATAGTGCCGCGATCCTGGTTGCCAGCCCTATGGCAAGCATTATACCGCCAATGATATGCAGGATTATAACATAAGAAAATGACCAGTAGAACTGACTGGCACCTTCAAGCTGTGTTAATGCTTCAGGATTGATTAAGAGCATTACACCACGGATAAGCAGAGCCACACCAAGAAAAATCCTTATAAAAGGATACGCCAGATCGGAATGAGCACTAAGCCAGTCGGTGATTTTTTTGTATTGATTCATGATAACCTCATATAGATTAGTTAAAAGTCAAATAAAAACCTGCACGGAGGCAGGTCAAAGAAAGAAATAAATTTCTTTTTTTCAACTCTCCTTTGCAAAAGTTCACATTTCTGTGAATGGCAGGTAAGTTCGTTTCCAACCTTACCCTAACGGCTGGATTTTCATAGCGTTTCTGCCTTAGAAAAACCGGCTCGGAGAAAGATTATGTATATTTTTTTACGTGAATTACATACTGTTTGATTAACTTGTGAAAGTTACAACAAAATTCTTAATTTGTTATTGTAAATGAATAAAAACAATCAAAGTAATGAGACTTACACCGCGATGTTTAGCGGGCGGCTAAAAGAGACGGCACGGAATTTACATCCTGCCTATTTTGCAATGGTGATGTCAACCGGTATAGTTTCAATCTCATGCCACCTTTTAGGTATGCAAACCATTGCACTTTTGCTCTTCTGGTTAAACTGCTGGTTCTATGTCTCGCTCTGGGTTTTAACATTTCTTAGAATTTATCTCTGTCGAATCATTTTTTTCAAAGACCTTATTGATCATCAGAAAGGTCCGGCTTTTTTTACAACCGTTGCGGCTTCCTGCATTCTAGGCAGTCAATTCATCATCATCTATAAGGACTATAATACTGCCTTCCTTCTTTGGTCAGTTGGTTTATTCCTTTGGGTAGTCTTAAACTACACAATATTTACTGGTTTCACGGTCAAAGAAGAAAAACCTGCCTTAAACGAAGGAATAACAGGTGCCTGGTTATTAGCTGTTGTTGCTACTCAGGCGATTGCCGTTCTCAGTGCTCTACTGGCCGCCGATCTGCAGCAACCCGATAAATTACAGATGAACTTCCTGGCACTCTGCATGTGGTTATGGGGCGGAATGCTCTATATCTGGATGATCTCTCTAATTTTTTACCGGTACACATTCTTTAAATTTTCACCTGGAGATCTTTCTCCGCCATACTGGATTAATATGGGTGCAATGGCAATTTCAACACTTGCCGGCTCATTGCTGATTTCTGAGATTCATGCACCATTTCTTGAATCAATGATTCCATTTCTAAAAGGATTCACCATATTCTTTTGGGTGACAGGAACCTGGTGGATACCAATGCTTTTTATACTGGCAATTTGGAGACATCTATACAAGAAATTTAAGCTCCGATACGATCCACTCTATTGGGGGGCTGTTTTTCCGCTTGGAATGTACACCGCGGCAACATTCCGTATGGCAGATGCACTCGATATGCACTTTCTTGACAGCGTGCCCGAATATTTTATTTACATTGCACTTATCGCCTGGACCGGGGCATTCATCGGTTTCCTGAAGACTGTTTTAGTGCAATTCAATTTGCTGCAACCAAAACAGGACACAGAGTAGCCCACACAGTTTATCTCAGAGAATAGTTTTTTTCAATAAGTCAAAGAACAAAAATTAGTCAGCGGTTTCAAATCGGGTCTGAAGTTCCGGTGATCTTCGGTTAAGCATTCTCGTCACAACAAGATGAAACCAGACCAAACATACAATCGAAAGTATATGCATCATCACCCAGCTTGATGTCCAGACTCCGGAAAAACTTAACAGATAACCGAAGAAAATCGGACTAAAGAAACCTCCCAGACCGCCAAGCACTCCTACCATACCGCCAACAACTCCAATGTCATTTGGAAAATATTCCGGTATAAATTTATATACAGCCCCCATCCCTATTCCCCAGGCCAATCCGATCAGAAGCACTAAACCGGTAAAAATCCAAACATTGGCCTGAAAAAATATTCTTGTAACGCCGCGGGCAAGCAATTCTTTTTTTCTGACCTCATCGCCAACATTAACTATTGGTTCATGCCATCCTTCAATTACAGGGAAAACCAATGTGAGATCTTTTTCATGTATTGTCGAGGGATCGCGCTTTGTATATAAAACCTTTGATTCGCCCACCATCACACTAGTGTCATCAACGGCAGAAACTTTACCGCTAACAGGCGCAGTAACGCCTGAACCAGGTGAATACACTTCCATCCTCGGAAAAATTAACAGAAAAGTCAGGATGATAGAAGCGCCAAACACACGATACATGACCCTGCGTGGTCCATATTTATCTGAAAGCCACCCGCCAATTGCTCTGAATAAACCGGCGGGAAAACTAAATGCAGATGTAAGAAAACCGGCAGTTACTAAAGGCATTGAATAGACATTTACATAATACGGCACCAGCCATTGTGAGAATGCAACAAAACAGCCAAACACAAGAAAATAATAAAGTCCGAATCTCCACAACCGAATTTCCTTCAAGGGAAGCATCAGCTCTTTTATAGTTTTTTTCTTTTCAGGTTTTTTATTGGTTGCAAGGAACAGAAACAGGAGACCGGTTAATATTAATGCACCAGCATAGATCTGCGGCAACGTTCTCCATCCATCAGGATTTACTCCGTCATCAGTTAAATACATTAACAATGAAGGTGCAAGCAGTGTAGTTAGTGCGGTTCCAACCGTTCCAATACCAAAAATTCCGAGAGCTGTACCCTGTTTATTTTTTGGGAACCAAAGTGATGTGTAGGCCACTCCGCAGGCAAAACTAGCACCGGTCAGACCGAATATCAGACTTAAAACGGCAAATATCAAAAAACTGTTTGCATAGGCAAGCAAAAACATAGGAATGGAGCAAAAGAACAATAATGCAGTGAAAACGGTTTTCCCGCCGAATTTGTCGGTCAGCATCCCAACCGGAAATCTTAGTATTGCGCCTGAGAGAATTGGCAGCCCGAGCAGCCAGCCGACTTCAACATTACTCCATTTGTAAATGCCACTGTCAACAAGGTAAGCCACAAGCACACCATTGATCGTCCATGCCGCGAAACAAATCATAAACCCTAATGTATTTAGGGTTAGCATCAGATAAGATTTGCCAGTAATCTCCTGATTCATAATAAAATATTTACTAATTAATTATTCTTTGGCGGAAATAACGTCCAAGGAGTTTTGGGATTTCTGATCTTATCCTTGTTCCAATACCACATCACACGCTGATAGGGTCTCCATAGATAAGCGAGCGGATAAACAAGTAAGTGTACTAATCTTGTAAAAGGTACCAGAAGTACTATAACAAAAGCAAGTGCTATATGAAGCTGTATAACAAGCGGTGCTGCCGCTACAACATCAATCTGAGGATTAAGATAAAAGATTGATTTTAAGTAAGGAGACAGCGCTGAGGCAAACCAGGATGACCCCCATCTATATCCGTACGCAACCCAGAGTCCTAAGAATATCTGAATAAACAGGATGCCTTCAAGAATTAAATCCATACTTGTTGTAACTGCCCGAACCCTCGAAGTTGTAGTTCTTCTGAAAATCAAAAAGAACAAACCTACGAAAGCAGTAATTCCGAGAATAAAACTGCTGACTTCAAGAATCAGTAGCCGCAACGGCTGAGCATTCCACAAGAGTATAGCATCAGGTAATAAAAAGGCAGTCAAATGCTGGAAGAATAAAATAATAATACTCCAGTGAAAAGGCACCGAACCCCAGAACAATTTCTTACCTTCCAAAAATTCGGAAGACAGAGAAGAGAATTTGAACTTCGTTCCTCTGTATCTGTATATTGTTCCTATGAGAAAAACGGTCAAAGCCACATAAGGCAGAGCGATAAATAAAAAGTTGTATAACCAGGTCATAATAGTATTCTATCCTTATTAAAACAATTTTATTTCATTAGCTAACTGGTTCGTAAAATTCACCAGAGTTATATCCTCATCAACCCATTCTATCTTAAAATCCTTCTGAATTAGTTTTTTGGTAACCATCAGTGGCTTAACATAGATAGTCTTAAACTCTTCGGAATCTGCTATCATAGTTTTATGGTGCTTCATATAAACCTGATTCTTCTTGTCAATCTTCTTTTCATCGAACTCAGAGACAATTTTTGTGAGCGAAGTCAGTATTATCTTCTGCACAAGTTCTAAACGCAGCACATCATCCTCCATTTTGGGCAGAAGACGAAGTACATTCGGAAGGAAATCTGCCAGTTCGGTGCCGCACTCGTTCTTCGCCGCAAGCTGTTCGCGCGAAAGATTAGCAAGCAGCTCACCGCGCTTATAGTCATCTCCGAACAACACATACCCGATATCCAGGGTGGTAATTGCCTGTACATCAAAAGTGCGTGTATAGATTTCTTCGATTTCAGTCCGGGATGATCTGGAAACGAAATCAGAGAATAATTGAAATGCTTCAACCAAATCCGGATAATCGTTCTGAAGCAGCATTAATACTGTTTCAATTTTCTCTTTATAATCCTCCTGCGGATATTCAAAGATCGCGGCAATAGAATTATAATTTGAGGGATTGAGTTTCATAAAATCACATCCCTCTTGAGGGTGCTTCTTTAAATCCGAAACCGGTTGCACCCTTCATATCAGAGGTATGCTCGAGCATCTCAAACGCCTGCTCGCGGTGTGCAGGCGGAATTACAAATCTGTCATCAAATTTAGCAAGTGAAGTCAGGTAGTAAATTTCATCAGCAGTATCCGCGCTCATTCTGGTGTCAGAAAGAACTTTTTCAACTTTTACTGAATCAATATCTCCGACCGTCTTTCCTCTGCGGTGGATTCTGACTGCCATTAATTTCCTGATAACATCTTTAACCTTTTCTTCATCACCATTAGTGAAAAGACTGGCCATATATTTCATCGGGAAACGAACCTGATCAACACTTCCCCAGATTTCTTCTGTTGAAGTATCATAGAGCCACTGATCATCCCAGAATTTTGCGATCGGATCTAACTGCTCAGACTGAGCTTTATTGTTCTTTTCAGAAATTGAGGCCATAACCGGGAGCAATGGCGGAACGTAGAAAAGCATAGGCAATGTTCTGAATTCAGGATGCAAAGGAAGGGCAATACCCCACTCCTTAACAAATTTATATACCGGAGAATTTTGTGCTGCTTTGATAGTGCTGTCTGCTACTCCGTTCGCCTTTGCTGCTTTAATTATCTCTTCATCAAATGGATTAAGAATCATATCTAACTGATTCTGAACCAAATCACCATCGCTCGCAGCTATTTCCTGCACTTTGTCTGCATCATAAAGCATGACACCCAGATATCGGATTCTGCCAACGCATGAGTGCATACAAGCCGGTGCTAATCCTGCCTCAAGACGCGGATAACACAGAATACATTTCTCCGATTTTCCGGTGCTCCAATTGTAATAAGATTTTTTATACGGGCAGGCAGTTACGCACATTCTCCAGGCACGGCAGACTTTTTGGTTGATAAGGACCACGCCGTCTTCTCCGCGTTTGTAAATTGCACCTGAAGGGCAGGATGCCACGCACGCTGGATTCAGACAATGATTACAAATTCGAGGCAGATAATAAAAAGCCATTCTTTCAAGTTGAAACATAGCTTCTCTTTCACCGGGCGAAAGACTTTCCAGATTAGGATCCTGCCTTGCGTAATCAGGGGAGCCGCTCAAATCGTCATCCCAGTTCGGACCGGATTTAATGTCGATTGGCTTGCCGGTAATCAATGAAACTGGTCTGGCTGTCGGCTGGTCATCACCTTCAGGAGATTCAATCAGATCAGTATATTTATAGGTCCATGGCTCGTAGTAGTCATCCAGAACCGGCAGATGCGGATTGTGAAATATATTAAACAATCCTTTGAATTTACCGGCACCTTTGAGTGAAATCGAATCGCCGTTTTTCTCCCAACCGCCTTTATAGATACCTTGGTCTTCCCATTTAGTAGGGTAACCAGTACCAGGTTTGGTTTCGACATTGTTCCACCACATATATTCAGCACCTTTGCGGTCTGTCCAGATATTCTTACAGGCGATAGAGCATGTGTGGCAGCCAATGCACTTATCCAGGTGAAATACCATTGATACTTGAGATCTGATGTCCATGATTGCTATTTTATTTAATTGTCAAAAATTTACTTAATTCATTCTTTACACTTCCATCCGACAAGTAAAAAAAAAATTTAACCGTCAGATGACAAAGTCTAAAGTTTTTCTAAAATACGACTTTATCCATTTTTTTAACTACAACATGTGTGTCACGGTTAACTGCTGTCGGTCCCCAGTAGTTAAAGTGGAAACTGAACTGACCATATCCGCCTGCGAGCAGATTCGGTTTTAAGTGAATACGGGTAAAACTGTTATGCCCGCCCGCACGTTTGTTTCCTCTTACCTGAGACTTCGGCACAGTGACTGTTCTTTCAGGAACGTGATATACAATGCACACTCCTTTTGGAATTCTGGAGGAAACAACTGCCCTGGTGCAGAAAACACCATGATCGTTGTACACCTCAACCCAATCGTTATCATTAATACCGAGTTCTTGTGCATCAATTTCACTTAACCAGCAGGGTTCGCAACCTCTTGAAAGTGTTAACATCCTCAGATTTTCCATATACGTAGAGTGAATGTGCCACTTTCCGTGAGGAGTGAGTACGTTAAGCACTTTTGCACTTGTGCCTTTCAGAGTCTCGCGGAGATCACCGTAAACCTCCGGTTTGGGTGACGGCTTATAGGTAGGAAGATTTTCACCGAAAGCAATATACATCTCATGATCAAGATAAAGATGCTGTCTGCCGGTTAACGTCCGGAAAGGTACCAGCCGTTCGATGTTATAAGTAAATGCCGAGTAAGCACGCCCATCGGTCATAAGACCAGACCAGACTGGCGAGTTATTATATCTTCTTGGCTGCGCCTGAAGATCAGCATAGGTTATCCGCACATCTTTGCTTCCCTCTCCGAGGTCTGCAAGTGTCAGACCGGTCTTCTTTTCCATATTTTTATAAGCACGGACAGTTAACTCTCCATTGGTCAGTGATGAAAGATGAAGAACCGCGTTGCACGCCGAAATATCCTCTTTCAGAGAAGGATAAACTTTTCCGTCAATCTTTTCAACCGGGAAGTGAGGTGAAGCAATCATTTCATCATACATATCTTCGCACATATAATGATTACCATGAGCATTCATCCCCTTGTTACGAGCGTCTTCACCAAGTGTGATATATTTCTCATAAAGTTTTGTGTAATCTCGCCTGGTAACAACTAATTTTTGCGTGGTTTTACCAGGGACAGGTTCACATTCATCCATATACCAGTCTTTTATAGTCGGCTGGGTTATTTCATCTGGTCCGTCATGCGAAAGAGGAACAGTTGTGATGTCAACCTGCTCTTCATTAAAATATTTTTTCGCGAGCTTGCTTGTGGTTTCAGCTATCAGCTTAAATATATCCCAGTCTGTTTTGGATTCCCAAACCGGTGCGATAGCTGCAGAAAGTGGATGAATGAACGAATGTAAATCTGTACTGTTCATATCTGCCTTTTCATACCATGAAGCTGCCGGCAGAACAATATCTGAATACAGAGCAGAGGAATCCATTCTGAAGTTGAGATCAACAACCAGATCCATCTTACCCTGCGGCGCGATTTCATGCCATTTTACCTCGGCAGGTTTTTCGTCAACCACATCTTTTCCTATGGTGTTTGAATGGGTGCCGAGATAATGCTTCAAAGCATATTCATGCCCTTTCATGCTTCCCATGATAGCGTTGCCGCGCCATATATACCAAACACGCGGATGGTTAACTTCAGCATCAGGATCACCGGCGGCAAACATTATTTCTTTGTTCTTTAATTTATCAAGAACATATTTTTTAATTTCATCATCATTTTTTGCGCCGTTGTCAACTGCTTCCTTGCAAAGTTCAAGAGGGTTCACGTTGAACTGTGGATAAAAAGGCATCCAGCCCATTCTTACTGATTTGTATATCAAATCAGCATGATGACCCCGGGTTAAATCATTATCGGGGACCTTATTATATTTGTTGAAATATCCGTCATAACGATACTGACAGGTGTTTATATAATGCCAGATAGGGGCCTGCTGCAGACGTGAGGCAGGATGCCAATCTTTCGCCATCGCAATTGTTCCCCATGAGTCTGACGGAGCCAGTTTTTCCTGACCGACATAGTGATTAAGACCACCGCCGTTCTTGCCAATACAGCCGGTCAACATTAACGCCATTATTCCGGCACGGTACATCAGATTGTTATGATACCAGTGATTGATACCTGCACCAATAATTATCATACATTTTCCGCCGGTTGCATCAGCGGTGTTCCCCCACTCGCGCGCAAAGTTAATTACAGTTTTTGAATCAACTCCGGTGAAAATTTCCTGCCAGGCAGGGGTGTAAGACTGATCTTTATCAGTATAATCTACAGGGTATTCCCCTTCGAGCCCGCGGCTGATACCATATTGAGCAAACATCAAATCGTAAACAGTAGTTACAGCAACTTTTTGACCGTCATGAGTTGATACATATTTTACCGGAACACCGCGAACAAATTTTTTGTCATAAGCAAAATCATCTATAGTAACTTTTATTACATCATCTTTGTTATCCAGCAGAGTTAGTACGGGTTCAAATCCTGAGTCATCAAGACCATCTTCGTATTTTAGATTCCACTTACCGGTCTCTTTATCCCAGCGGTGCCCGACACTTCCCTTCGGCA
This sequence comes from Ignavibacteriaceae bacterium, assembly GCA_020848375.1. Taxonomy (GTDB): domain Bacteria; phylum Bacteroidota; class Ignavibacteria; order Ignavibacteriales; family Ignavibacteriaceae; genus H2-BAC3. The sequence goes on along the minus strand of JADLAF010000041.1, from coordinate 42,595 downwards.
TAACCAGATTTCCGGTTTTCTCGTCATAGTTCAGAAATTTCCATTCGCCGTTTTCAGCACCCTTGTACTTTTCAATTCTGTTAGCACGCAGATATTTTCCCGGACGATATTCATCTCCCTCCTTTACAAGTTCAACCAATAGTGGGCTGTCAGTATATCGCTTAACATAATCAAGGAAGTAAGGCGTTTTCTTTTCATAATGGAACTCTTTCAGGATAACGTGAGTAACGGCCATCCAGTAAGCTCCGTCACTTCCGGCATGAAGAGGTATCCACTGATCAGCATATTTTGCGGGCATATTCAAATCGGGTGAAAGTACCACGGCTTTGGTCCCATTGTGCCTGGACTCAGCGAAAAAGTGACAGTCAGGGGTTCTTGTCATATTAAGATTTGCACCCATGACGGCGGTCATCTTTGAGTTAAACCAGTCTGCACTTTCGCAAACATCTGTTTGTTCTCCCCAAATCTCAGGGGAGGCATTTGGAAGATCACAGTACCAATCGTAGAAACTTAAATTTACTCCGCCAAAAAGCTGTAAAAATCTGGAGCCGGCAGCGTAACTGAGCATAGACATTGCCGGAATCGGTGAAAACCCGATAACCCTGTCTGGTCCGAATTTTTTTGCGGTATATAAATTAGCAATACACATCAGTTCAAGCACTTCGTCCCATGTAGTTCTGCGGAAACCACCCTTGCCTCTTGCCTTCTGATAGCGTTTTCTTTTTTCGGGATCATTCTGAATATTTTCCCACGCCTTCATAGGATCACCGGTGGCTTCTTTTTCTGCTCTGTAAAGATCAATCAGAGCACCGCGGATGAGCGGGTATTTAATCCTAAGTGGTGAATAAAGATACCAGGAAAAGGAAATACCTCTCTGGCAGCCGCGTGGTTCATAAGGGGGCAGGTTCCCTTCGAGTAAAGGATAATCAATCTGCTGAGTTTCCCATACAACTATACCGTCTTTAACATGGATTTGCCATGAACAGCCGCCAGTGCAGTTTACACCGTGAGTGCTTCTGACAATTCTATCATGTTGGAAGCGGTTTCTGTAAAACTCTTCCCATTTTCTGGTTTCGGGAGAAATGATATCTTGAATCCAACTCATCTTAGAATACCTTTACTACTTTGATTTAATTTGTCTTTTGAAAATATCGTGATTTACCGATTTCCGTTTTCTGTCCCACCAAATACCTCCGAAAACAATAAATAAGAAGGCAGACCCCATCAACCCTGTATTAAATAAAAACCCTGAAGAGTTTTTAACAACACCAAATTCAGAATCACTATTTGCTTTCATTAAAAAAGCTGTTAAATAGAATGCTTCTTCAGGAGTAATTGAATTATTCTGAAAAGAGGTCTTCATCGCAGGGAATCCGGGATTTGTAATCATCGCATGAACGCCGGTAGGTCCTAACCGTGAAACTGTAAGTGTAAGATCAATTGCAAACAATCCGCCGCTAATCATATCAGCATGATCTACATTATGGCAGCTAATACAAGAAGGACCGCCGTTGGCAAATCTGATCGTTCCTTCAAAATACTCTTTCCCGGTGTTTATATCATCCCTGTTGGCTTCTGCCAGTGATTTGCCGATAACAGGATGTTTAATTGATTCTCCCTTATCAACTACATTGGTTGTTGAGGCACTTTGGCTTTCCTTAGTTATATAAGCAAGTATGTCCTTGATTTGGGCTTCAGACAGGTTCTGATCGGGCATCTGGACTTTATTGTATTCGTTAAAAAGTGCAACTGCATCTTTATCGCCGCTGTTAATAAGCGTTTGGGAAGATTTAATAAAAGAAAGTAGCCACTGCTCAGTCCGCCTGGTTGTAACATCTTTTAAGTCAGGTCCGACAAGTTTACCACCGCCAACTGTATGGCAGGCACGGCAGTTACTCAAAAACAACTGGTCCCCGGATTGTGAATAGAGATATTCAGGTGTAGTTAAAAAAAGTAACAGAAACACTGTACTATATTTTAGAGAGTTCTTCATTTAAGTTTTACCTTTAAAGTTCAACGACTTACAAAATTCCTGTTTTTTTGCCGATTTGCTTAAGGTGAAAGCGCGATTAAATCGGACAAAATACTCTGTTATAAATTAGGTAAAATCATTTAATCAGTCAAGAAAAAAAGGAATGTTTCGGGGAATAATAATGAGACAAATCATTATTTTGTTCAAAAATTCTTCAAGGGAGAAGAAAAGGAGATAACGCCATCCCTTCTGATGCTCAAAGAATCGTCAGGGTCTCAGCACAGGGCGTTTCATTCTTACCTGCCGGTTAATTAACTTTCGTATTACTTTTTTTTAATTCCGGAAAGGCAGATGACAAAATACGGCTATTCAACCATGGGAGTGGTTTTTGCCCTTTGTTTTATCCTGATACTAGCTGGTATCTGGACGGCAAATCCAATTCTCAAATATTCCCTTTTTGTATTTACCGGTCTCCTGACTGTTTTTACCCTTAATTTTTTCCGTGACCCCGAAAGGACTACCCCGGCAGACAAAAATGTGATTGTCTCCCCAGCCGATGGTAAAGTTATTATTATAAAGGAAGTAGAAGAACCCGGTTTTATCAAAGGTAAAGCGACCCAGATTTCTGTTTTTATGTCGCCGCTTAACGTCCATGTAAACCGTATTCCTGTTGATGGGACGGTAAATTACGTAAAATACCATAAAGGGCAGTATATAGCCGCATTCGAGGATAAGGCCTCTGAGGTCAATGAACGCTCAGAAATTGCCATAGACTCACACCTCGGCAAAGTCCTTTTTACTCAGGTAGCCGGTTTTGTTGCCCGTAGAATAGTTTATGACCTCAAACAGGGAGAGCAGGTCAGTATGGGTAACCGCTTTGGAATGATTAAGTTCGGAAGCCGGGTTGACGTTTGGGTTGGTCAGGGGTTTTCCTCTCAGATAAAGGTCGGTGATATCGTCAGAGCCGGAGAAACCGTTCTCTTTAGGGCAGAAAAGCCGGTTCAATGAAAAACCAGGCGTACCGCAGGTTTATTCCTAACTTCTTTACTCTGCTGAGTATGTTTATGGGGTTTTATTCCCTTATTTTGTCCGCAAATGGAAGATTTCGTGATGCTGCCTGGGTAATTATTATTGCTGCCATTCTTGATGCATTGGACGGTTTAAGTGCACGGCTTCTCAAATCCGGAAGTGAATTCGGCGTTGAACTCGATTCACTGGCAGATGTTATCAGCTTCGGGGCAGCCCCTTCTTTTTTGATTTATCATGCAGTATTTGAAAAATTCGGTATCTGGGGCATCATTTTCTCCTCCACTATGCTGCTCGCTGGTGGTTTTCGGCTGGCTCGCTTTAATTTCGAGATCACCGATTACGACAAAAAAAGTTTCAGCGGACTGCCAATACCGAGTTCAGCTATTACACTGGCATCATTCATTTTCCTTAGCGAAAATGCCGGTCTGATCCGGGAGGAGTACACTATCTGGTCGTTTCCTCTTGTACTCATTCTGTCTCTTCTTATGATCAGCCGAATTAAATATGAAACCCTTCCAAAATTCTCGGTTGAAGGTGTTAAGGATAAGCCATTCCATTTTCTTTTTTTACTGGCAGGTCTGGTCACTACGATTTTTTTGGGGGCGGGAATGATCTTTTATTTCTTCATTTTCGTAATTCTCTTCGGTATTTTCAGAGAGATGTATTATAAATTATCAGCTCCACATAGTAAATCAGAACTATCAGAGAGGTAGAAGCGTGTACTCAGTTCAGGTGTTTGTAAAAAGAAGGAAATCCATATTAGACCCCCAGGGTAAGGCAGTTGAGCAGGGTGCCAGACTACTTGGGTACTCAGGCATAACTGATGTAAGGGTTAACAAGCAAATTGACTTTACGGTTAATACTGAGGACGAACAGGAGGCACGGTCAGTTGCAAATGATTTTTGCTCAAAGCTTCTTGCAAATCCGGTCATGGAAGAGTTTCAAATTCACCTTCAAAAACTATGAGCAGCATCTCAGCAGGCGTTGTTGTTTTCCCCGGTTCGAACTGTGATCATGATGCTTTTGCTGCACTCACGAAGTTCGAAATGGTATCACCTGAATATATATGGCATAAAGATACGTTCAACCGTCATTTTGATCTGATCATACTCCCGGGCGGTTTTTCCTATGGTGACTACCTGCGTTCAGGGGCAATTGCCGGTCTTTCCCCGGTTATGCAGTCAGTAAAGAATGCTGCCTCAGAAGGAACAGTCATCATCGGAATCTGTAATGGTTTTCAGATACTCTGCGAATCAGGATTGCTCCCCGGAGCGCTTAACAACAACAGTTCACTAAAATTTATTTGCTCTGATCAGAATCTTCGCGTAGAACAGAATGATTCAATTTTTACATCTGGATATATAAAAGGACAGGTGGTAAACTTTCCGATCGCGCACGGTGAAGGAAATTATACCGCGCCAAAAGAAGTTATTGATACATTAGAAAAAGAAAATAGAATTTTGTTCAGATATTCAGATATAAAAGGAACTACCGGCGCAGAAGCAAATCCTAACGGTTCCATAAACAATATCGCCGGAATCATCAATGCTGAGGGAAACGTACTCGGTCTGATGCCTCATCCGGAAAGAAACGCGGATATCCTGCTGGGTAATGCAGATGGACTGACACTATTCGCCTCGGTTATTAATTCACTTTCAGAGAAAAAGGTGCAGCATGCCTAATCTTGGTTTTACAGAAATACTCATCATCGTTGGAATCATCCTGCTTTTATTTGGAGCTAAAAAAATTCCGGAACTAGCGCAGGGACTCGGTAAAGGTATTAAGGAGTTCAAAAAAGCAGTGAAAGATCCTGCTGATAGCGATTCAGATGAATCAAAAAAAGAAATTAAAGATAAATAAGTATGTTTTCTAACATTGGAACCGGTGAAATAATAGTCATCGGGCTGGTAATATTACTTGTTTTCGGACCCAAAAGACTGCCTGAAATTCTCCGCAGTTTCGGCAAAGGGCTGCGTGAAGTTAAAAAGTCCATGTCAGATGTTGAAACCGAAATTAAGAAATCAATGGACACCGAAGACAAACCCAAAGACAACACCAAGAACCAAGGGTAACGGTAGATCAATTGCTCCCTTACAGAACAATTTCTGAAAAACAGGAACTGATTAGAAGCGGTAAACTTTCTCTCTTGGCGAATGTTTCTTTTTATCTCAGCCGTATCAGAGAACTTGCAAGTATCAATGCTTTCACGGAGGTATTTGAATCAGATGCACTATCTGTCGCTGAAGCAATTGAATATAAAATTAAATCTCGCCGACACGGAAAACTCGCAGGAGCAGTTATCGCAGTTAAAGATGTGCTTTCAATTAAGGATAAGACTCTCACCTGCAGTTCCAATATTCTCAAAGATTTTAAAGCTGTTTATACAGCCACTTCTGTGCAAAAACTTCTTGATGAAGATGCAGTTATCATCGGTAAGACCAACTGTGATGAATTTGCGATGGGATCTTCAAATGAAAATTCTGCATTCGGCACGGTGAAGAACCCGCATAATACCGATTACGTACCCGGAGGATCAAGCGGCGGTTCTGCTGCTGCAGTCGCTGCTTATATGTGTGATGCTTCACTCGGAACCGATACCGGCGGATCAATCCGCCAGCCAGCTTCTTTCTGTGGTATCTATGGACTGAAGCCGACCTACTCACGTGTTTCAAGATATGGTCTGACTGCATTTGCTTCTTCATTTGATACCGTCGGTCCCTTCAGCCGTTCCGTTGAAGACAGTGCACTTCTTCTTGATGTTCTTTCAGGGTACGATGAAAAAGATTCAACTTCTGTTACACGACAGATTACCGGAGTTTATCCGGTTCTTCACGAAAAGAAAAAATTTACTGTCGGATTGCCGAAGGAATATCTAACTGAGGACCTCAATCCTGAAATCAGAGAGAAAGTGGATGAAGCTGCTTCCCTTCTGAAAAAGGCAGGACATTCTGTAATTGAGGTATCACTCCCCCATACCCAATACGCTATAGCAGTTTATTATATATTAGCTACTGCAGAAGCATCCTCCAATCTTGCACGCTTCGATGGTGTGCGTTACGGTTACAGAAACGAAGAATCACGTGACCCGGCAGGGATGTATGTATCTTCCCGTACTGCCGGGTTTGGCAAAGAGGTGAAGAGAAGAATTATGCTCGGCACCTACGTTCTCTCTTCAGGATATTATGATGCTTATTACCGCAAAGCACAACAAGTCAGACAGAAAATCGCATCTGACTTCCGGAAAGTTTTCACAAAGGTTGATTTGCTTCTTACTCCAACAACCCCGGGGACTGCTTTCAAAATCGGAGAAAAGAATAATAACCCCCTCGAGATGTATTTAAGTGACATTTACACAACTTCTGCAAATCTTGCAGGTATTCCGGCAATGAATATTCCCGCCGGAAAAGCTAAAAACGGCCTGCCGGTCGGCATTCAGTTACTCGCGGATCAGTTTAACGAAGAATATATACTTCAGGCAGCAATGAATTTCAATAAATTATAAGATTATAATCAACAGAGGACTCAATGAGCATATTAGTCAATAAAAAAACCCGTCTTGTTGTCCAGGGTATCACAGGACAAGAAGGATCTTTCCATACCGAGCAGATGCTGGATTATGGAACAAACGTCGTTGCAGGAGTAACCCCCGGTAAGGGCGGTGAAACCTTTAATGGTGTTCCCGTATATAATACTGTAAAAGATGCAGTAACCTATGCGAAGGCAAATACTTCCGTCATCTTTGTTCCCCCGGCTTTTGCTGCTGATGCAATTATGGAAGCAGCCGAGGCAGGAATAAAAGTAGTCATTTGCATTACTGAAGGTATTCCAGCCGCTGATATGATAAAAGCATATCATAATATCAAAGACAAAGGAGTTGTGCTGATCGGACCAAATTGCCCGGGCGTTATCTCCCCCGGTCAGGCAAAGGTTGGTATAATGCCCGGCTTTATTCACAAAGCAGGGAAAATTGGAGTTGTGTCAAGAAGCGGAACATTAACCTACGAAGCAGTTAAGCAATTAACTGATGTTGGTCTTGGACAGTCAACTTGTGTTGGCATTGGTGGTGACCCGGTAATAGGTTCAAAGTTTGCTGAGATAGTAAAACTTTTTAATGAAGACCCTGACACCCATGGTATCATCATGATTGGTGAAATTGGAGGAAGTGCGGAAGAAGAAGCAGCAGCATATATAAAGAAATTTGTTAAGAAACCTGTCGTCGGATTCATCGCAGGAAGAACAGCACCTGCCGGAAGAAGAATGGGGCATGCCGGCGCAATCATCTCTGGCGGAAAAGGTACCGCAGCAGAAAAAATGAGCGTTATGAAAAAAGCCGGCATCAAAGTTGTTGAAAGTCCGGCTGATATGGGGGTCACCATGAAAAAAGCTCTCGAAGCACTCTCCGCAAAAATAAAAGTTCCTGCAAAGAAAGCTGCCCCAGCAAAAAAAGCGGCTCCAGTTAAAAAAGCAGCAGCCAAAAAAAGCATTGCCAAACTAACCACGAAAAAGAAACTGGTTGCGGTGGCGAAAAAAACAGTTAAAAAAGTAAGCAAGAAAAAATAGAAGAAAGGAAATAATACATTGTCAAACAGAACCCTTGCCATCATTAAACCTGATGGCGTCAGAAAAAATGTTGTCGGAAAGATTATAGCTCAGATTACTGAAGCCGGATTCACAGTTAAAGGAATGAAACTAATGCGTATGAGCAAAGAGTCTGCTCAGGCGTTTTATGAAGTTCACAAAGAAAGACCTTTCTATGGTGAATTAGTTGATTTCATGATTTCAGGTCCGGTTGTACCAATCGCACTTGAAAAAGAAAATGCAGTTGCTGATTTTAGAAAACTGATCGGGGCTACTGATCCGGCTCAGGCAGAATCAGGAACCATCAGAAAGCTTTATGCAGGATCAAAAGCGGAGAATGCGGTTCACGGCTCCGACTCTGATGAAAATGCAGCACTTGAAATATCACATTTCTTTTCGCGCAATGAATTATTATAACACCCTTAGGGAGCGTATGACCATGCGCTCCCTTTTTGTAACCACGGTATTTGTTTTTCTGACGAGCTGTACAATAGCACAGAATAATGATATCATTACAGGTGCTGATCGTCTTCTTTCAGAGAAGAAAGATTTACTTAAAGGAAAAAACATTGGTCTGGTTACAAACCACACCGCCGTTTTTAAGAACGGAACACATCTTGCAGATTCCCTTTTCAGTATTGCCCCCTATGCAAAGCTGACTGCACTTTTCGGACCTGAACATGGTATCAGAGGGGAGGCTTCAGCAGGTGAGACTATTGGCAACTCAGTTGATGCAAAAACCGGTGTCCCTGTGTTTTCGCTTTATGGTAAACACAAAAAACCGACTAAAGAAATGTTGAATGGTGTTGATCTTCTGATTTTTGACATTCAAGATGTTGGCGCACGGTTTTATACTTATATCTCAACTCTCTATTACACTATTGAAGCCGCCGCTGAAAACAATATACCAGTTATCGTGCTTGACAGACCTAATCCGATTGCATTCATGGGTAGTTTTGGTCCTGTGAGAGATACCGGTCTCACCAGCTTTGTCGGCATTGCCCCTATACCTGTTGCTCATGGTATGTCTATCGGTGAACTTGCTCAATACTATGCCGGGGAAATGATCATTGACAAGTCAACTGATCTTACTGTAATTACTATGCAAAATTACAGGTATGACTCTCCCCTGTCAGTTACTACAAAGAATTTTATTAAGCCCTCCCCTAATATCATGTCACCCGAAACCATACTTATGTATCCTGGAACATGCCTATTCGAGGGAACAAATCTTTCTGAAGGCCGCGGAACCTACTACCCTTTCCTTCTTTTTGGCGCACCGTATCTTGATAATGAAAAACTTCTGACTGAATTGAAAAAATACGATTATCCGGATATTTCATTTGAGGCGGTAACTTATACCCCCGTTGAAATTAAAAATGCAGTTACAAAACCGAAGCACAAGGACGTGGAGTGTAAGGGTATCAAAATTACACCGCAACAGAATTTGAAATCTGACCCAATCCTTCTCACTCTAAGAATTTTGCATCATGTTATAAAACTGCATCCTTCTGAATTCACCTTCAGAGAAAAGAGTTTTGCCATTCTCTCAGGCAAGAGCGATTTACAATCACGGCTGAAAAGCGGTGAAGACCCTGAACAGATATATAACTCCTGGCAGCAGGAATTAGAAAATTTTAATAACCTTAAAAAGGGATATCTTCTTTATGAATAAGTTAAGAAATTTATTTTTAACCCTTATAACGTTTACCTTTATTACGTTGATCACCGGCTGTGACTCAAAGGAAAATGCACCGAAAACTGCCGAAACCGATATTCTGACAGTTGATACTTCAGAGATTAAGGGTACACCCGTAACTGACAATTCGTTTTCAGAGTTTGATCTTAGTTACAATGTACAAAAAGGCAATACGTTCCTCTATAAACTGACATCAATAACCGATGAGTTACAGTCTCTCAGGACCGATACCGTTCAGGAGATGAGAGCAAAGCAGCAGATCTCTTACCTCATTGAAGTGAAGGTTGAAGAACTTGAAGCTGATAAAACTATGGAACTGAGTTTCACCTTTAAGGAAGTTGCTGTTGAAGGCAGTTTTAATGAGGAAAAATATAAGTTTTTATCAAGCACGAAGAATGATACTTCGGTTGAAGATCGCTTCCTTGAATACCAGGCATTAATAAATAATCCATTCAATGCCCGTATTGACAGACACGGAAATATCGCTGAACTTTACAGAACGACAAAAATTGCGGATAAAATTATTGAACTCCGCAAAATGAAAGACTCAATAAATGCTGAACAAAAGCAGGCATTTATACAGGATATAACTGATGGTGCTTTAAGGCCTGTCGTTATGCAGTTGTTTAGAAAACTACCTGAAGCGAAAGTTGCCAAGGACTCAACATGGTATTTCCCACAGCAGCCAGCAAGTTTCCAGATATTCGCCATTCAGAATACACACGGTTTTAAGCTTGCATCATTTGAAAAATCCGGTGATAATACCTACGCCGTGATTGATGCATCGTTGATCAGTAAATCTGAACTGGCCCCAGAAGCAAAATCAAATGGTATTTCAATGAAGAACACTGGTTATTCCGGAAGCGGAAAACTTTATTTCAATATTGGTAAAGGTGTGTTTGAAAAATCAAAGACTTCCACAACGCTTACTGTCGAACTTGATATGAAAGCTCCTCCCGGAGCGCCGTTCAGCAGCGCGAAGAGAAAGCAAAAAACAAACACGACAAACATTCTTCAGCTTGTAAAGTAGCACATATCCTTAAAGTGAAAAAGCCCCTTCACACCATGAGTGTGATGGGGCTTTTTGTTTTTATACCCTGGTTATTCGATCGTTTTAATAACTATTTTAACCCCTTCAGTCCTGACTACCTTAACCGTTTTGTTCTTGTCAATGAATTCTCCGTCAGAAATGGAATCATATTTCTGATCTCCGATTTTAATCGCTCCGGCAGGTCTGTGATCAGTCACAGTAACTGCTTCCATACCAACCAGGTGGGTGTAATCACCACCTGAAGTAAAACCTTTGTCAGCTTTTTCCTCTATATGATGAACAAATTGATCAAATGTTTTTGACTTCGGCAGAAACTTAAATATCAGGAGGATAAGAATCAATCCGCCAAAGAGTGCTGCTGCAAGTTGAATTATTGCCATATTGAGTATATCCCAATCATAATAACCTTCACCATCAAAGAGTGAAAAGAAAATTGAACCAATAATCAATACAATACCTCCGATTCCGGTAAATCCAAAACCAGGGACTACAAAAATCTCAAGTGCCAGGAGAATAACACCCACAATAAATAAAATAATTTCGATACTGCTTGCAAGCTGCAATATAAACGATGTTCCGAAAAACACTGCAAGTGCAAGAATACCTATAGTACCTGCAATACCCCAGCCCGGAGTTTTAATTTCAGTAAAAAGACCTACAAGTCCAAGCATGATGAGCAGGGATGATATCACCGGATTATTGATAAATCTGACAATTTCTTCCGCCCAGTTTGCTGAAGCAACAGTAATCTCTGCTCCCTCAAGGTTAAAAGCAGCTAATACTTCTTTCATACTATTAGCCACGGTATCACAATAACCCCATTTAACGGCTTCTTCAGTTGTGAGGGTTATCAATTTTGTACTATCCACAAGACCTTCCACTACAACCCGTTCGTCAACCATTGCCTCGGCTATATCAGTTCGTCTTCCGTTCCGCTCCGCGGTGGCTCTCATCTCTCCGCGCATATAAGATTGATACTTCTCAGAAACTTTATTACCCCCTTCATCAACAACCGTAGTTGCTCCTATTGATGAACCTTTGGCCATAACAATTTTTTTACAGGAAATTGAGATCAGTGCACCCGCTGAAATCGCCCGTTTGTTAATAAACGCGATAGTGAGAACATTGCTCTCAATTATTGCATCTTTAATCTGTGTTGCTGCGTCAACTCTTCCGCCGAAGGTGTTTATTTCAAAAATAACCGCGTCATATTTCTTTTCTTCAGCTTCATTAATCACCCTGGAAACAAACGGAGCAAGTCCGAGATCAATAGTGCCGTCAATTTTGGCAACCATTACTCTTTTCTTTTGGGGGAATACCGAAACTGCGAAAAGAAGTGCAAAAAAGAACACCAATAACTTTTTCATGTTGTTTTATCCTGGAATTCTTCCTGTAATATTAAGTGGCCCATCTTATCCCTCTTTGTGCGGAGATAGTTGATATTCACTGAGTTAGGAACTATCTCAAGCGGAATTCTCTGATGGAGATTGAGATCAAACTTCTGCAGAGCTTTTATCTTATCAGGATTGTTTGTGAGCAGATCAACACTTTTTACTCCGAGCTCTTTAAGTATCTGAGCCGCTGAAGCATAATTTCTTTCATCTGCCTTAAAACCTAAAGCAAGATTTGCTTCTACGGTGTCTTTGCCCTCCTCCTGCAATCTGTATGCGAGGAGTTTGTTAACCAGTCCTATGCCCCTTCCCTCCTGCCTCAGATAGATAAGTATTCCTCTGCCGGTCTCATTGATGACATCAAATGATTTTTGAAGTTGCTGCTGGCAGTCGCATTTCATTGAGTGAAATACATCACCGGTAAGACATTCTGAGTGGATGCGTGTCAGTACTGGTTCGCTGCCAGATATATCCCCCTTTACAAAGGCAAGATGTTCTCTTTCTTCTAAAAGTGATTTATACAGGTGAACCTGAAAAACACCAAACTCTGTCGGGAGTTTTATATCCAGCAATTTTTTGATAATAGACTCAGTTCTTAACCGGTACTCAAATAACTGATGTACGGTAACAACTTTTAAAGTATGTTTTTCGGCAAGTTTCAGCAGCTCAGGTGTGCGCGCCATTGAGCCATCCGTGTTAAGAACTTCACAAAGTGCACCGACTGGTTGAAGTCCCGCAAGGCGGCAGAGATCAACAACGGCTTCAGTATGACCGGATCTTTTAAGAACGCCATAACCGGCTGCTCTTAATGGAAAAATATGTCCCGGAATTCCAAAATCTTCTCTCGTGGCACTGGGATCAGCAAGTTTTCTGATTGTCGTTGTGCGGTCTGCTGCTGATATACCAGTTGTGGTGTTTTTCTTAACATCGACCGAAACGGTGAACTGTGTGCCGTGAAGCGCTGAATTGCTCCCCACCATTAATGGAATACCTATTCGGTCGAGCACTGAGTCTGCCGCTGCAACACAGAGGAGTCCCTTCCCCTCTGTTATCATAAAGTTAACGGTTTCAGGCGTTATCAGTTCAGCAGCACAGACAAAATCCCCCTCATTTTCACGATCTTCATCATCAATGATAATGATAGTTTTCCCCAACCGTAAATCTTCAATTGCTTCTTCGATACTGCTGAACATGAGATACCAGGATATTATTTGCTGAGAACAGTGGTGATTGCTGCTTTTTCAAATTTCAGCTTTACGTTATCACTCACCTGCAGAATGATGAAATTGTCTTCCATGCCGGCAACGGTTCCGTGAAGTCCGCCGCTGGTAACAACTTTGTCACCCTTCTGAACGTTTGAAAGCATCTTTTCTCTTTCTTTTGCTCTTTTCTGCTGTGGTCTCATTACCATGAAGTAAAAAATTGCAAATATAGCACCGAACATAACGATGGTGCTTATGAGATTTCCTGTTGGGTCCTGTGCCTGCTGGGCGATAAGTATTTTCATGTAGTATATACCTTAATGATTATTGTTATAAAAACCTGATACAATTGCCGCTTTCCGCATTTTCCACTCTTTATAGGTACCGGCTAAAATATTCTGCCGGGCTTCGCGGACAAGCGCAAGATAAAAACTCAAATTATGTACCGATGCCAGTTCGTAAGAGAGCAGTTCTTTGGCAGTAAAAAGATGCCTGAGATATGCTCTTGAGAAATTCTTGCAAGTGTAACAATGACATTCCGAATCAAGCGGTTCCGGATCATCTTTAAACCGTGCATTTTTCATCTGAATGATTCCCCTGCTCGTAAAAAGATAGGCGTTGCGTGCGTTGCGTGTAGGCATCACACAGTCAAACATATCAATTCCCCTTTCAATGGCTTCAAGGAGATTTTCCGGTCTGCCTACGCCCATCAGATATCTAGGTTTCTCCTTCGGCATAAAATCGGTTGTAAAATCAACTAAATCATACATCTGATCAGTTGGTTCGCCAACAGCCAGCCCTCCTATTGCATATCCGTCAAACGGAATACCGGTAATCTCTCTGGCGCTCTGTTCGCGCAAGTCTTTATAGACGCTCCCCTGAATAATTCCGAATAGATGCTGTTCGTGACCATAAAGTCCTTCGCTGACCTGAAATGCTTCAAAATTCCGCAGTGCCCATGCTGAGGTCAAATCAGTTGATTTTTGTGCATAGCTGTACTCACAGGGATAAGGAGTACACTCATCAAGCACCATCATTATATCAGAACCGATTGCCCGCTGAACACCGATAACTGATTCGGGAGAAAAAAAATGTTTAGAGCCGTCTATATGAGACTTAAACGTTACTCCCTCTTTGCTAATCTTCCGCAGTGTTGCAAGACTAAAAACCTGAAAACCACCGCTATCTGTTAAAATTGGGCGTTTCCAATTCATCAGTCCCCTCATTCCACCAAACTTTTTCAGAACCTCCGTTCCTGGTCTGAGATATAAATGATATGTATTTCCCAGGATAATTTCCGCGTTTATCTCTTCCTCAAGACTGCGGTTGCTTACAGCTTTAACTGTTGCCTGAGTACCTACCGGCATAAATATAGGGGTGTGTACCTTGCCATGGTCTGTGACAAAATACCCAGCCCGGGCCTTGGTTCCTTTATCCTCTGCTTCGAGAACAAATTCCAGCAAAAATACCTTGAAAAAATTGAACTTTAAAGTTACGCTATTTTACCCTCTGAGACAAGGAAGGAACAAGCTCCCTTAAAGGAATTTAGCCCGTTCTCCGGGTGAAGGCAGACGGCAGGCCTCGGATTTTCCGAATAATTTATACCGGTTTTTAGCGATTAGGTTATAAACAAAATCACGGAGACATTGTGGCAGAATCATGAAGGGGTAAAGCATTTTCAGCGGGTATCCAAGTTCACGGGCAACCATCAAACCGGCTGAAGAGCGGGTAAAAAATTTACCTCTATGCCTGAGAATAAATGAATCTGGATCAGCAGCATCAATGCCTGCCTCTTTCGCTATTTCTGTGCCGATCTCACTTTGCAGTGAAGCAAAACGGAATTTATCGGACTTATCCCTTGCAATTACAAAGTTAACCCAGAAATTGCAAAAATTACAAACCCCGTCAAATACAATGATAGTTTTGTCAGTCATTAATCTTCCATAATTCTAAGACGGATAAATTCAATCCTCACTTTATTAGCTTTAACTATGCTAAACTGATACTGCCCGATACGCAATATTTCGCCCTGCTCAGGAATCCGGCCGGTAGTTGAAGTTATATATCCGGAAAGTGTTGTATAGTCACCCTGAGTAAACGTAATTCCGAATTTATCTGTAATATGGTCAAGTTCAACGTTTCCGCTCATCAGGTAGGAATCTTCTTTAATCTTTTTCAGCACGGAATCTTCCGTGTCATACTCGTCCCTTATTTCTCCGAACATTTCTTCGAGAACATCCTCGAGTGTAACAAGACCCGCTGTACCTCCGAATTCATCAATTACTATCGCAATGCTGTATTTTTCTGCCATCATTTCATTCAGCAGTTCAATGCAGGATTTTGTTTCAGGTACAAAAGGAACCTCTCTGATTACATCAGAAAGACTGTCAGGGTTGGTAAACAAATCAAATGCATAAACAATGCCCTTTATATCATCAAGAGTATCTTCAAAAACCGGAAGCTTGGAATATCCGGTCTCAGCAAACATTTTCAAAACAATATCAAGATGAGTATCTAATTCAACCCCTGCAATCTCAGTCCTTGGTCTCATCACTTCATAAACTCGTGTTTCCTTTAGATCGAATATCCGCTTGATAATTCTCGACTGCTGATCGTCCTGATTTTGCTGTCCGAGAGATTCCCGCACCAGAAGCAGGATATCTTCCCTGCCCATAACGTTCTGTGAACTGGTATCGGTTTTCCCGATAACCTTGCGCGAGACTGTTGAGGTAAAAGCAACTAATGGTGAAAATGCGATTGAAATAACTTTTAAGGGTGCTGAAAAAAGCAGATAGAGAGTGTGCGGAATCTCGCCGGCCAGGTATTTGGGTATCAATTCACCAAAAAGCAAAAGCAGGACAGAAGAAACAACCAATACCTGCCACTCACTCAGACCAAATGCTGCAACAAGGACCACAGCACTCACTGATGCAAAAGAGATATTTACTATATTATTGCCAATCAAGACGGTAGAAAAAAATACTTCCGGATGATCAAAAAAGTACTTAGAACTGCGCGAGGCAAAAGAACGGTTTCCTGTTCTTAATTCAACCTTAATGCGGTTTGAAATAAGATACGCCATCTCAGTTCCGGAAAAAAATCCGCTCATCAGAATTAAGACAATAAGGAGAACTATATCCTGTCCCAATTAATACACCTTCTGGATTTCAATCCCAGTCCGTTTAATCGATAAGCGACCAAAACCGCCAGCGAGTGTAACCAGTGCTGTATAATTTTCATAAGATACCGGATTGAATCCGTCAAAACCCTGCTCAGGTACAAGGCGATATATAAGCCACTCAGACTGCACGCTATCAGGATACTCTCCCGAAATATCAGTACGCAAAACTTTGAAATTGGCTGCTTCAGTTTCCCCATAGTAAAGTGAAACCTTCTCAATGTTTATAGAATCATGCATCGAGTCAGAGTTCCGCTCCAATTTCACAACTGAAGTAAAATAGAGGGCCGGAGAACCGCCCGGCATAAGGTTGTGCCACACCTCGAATGAGTCAATCACACAAAGCGGCAAATGAGGATCAGAATTGCTCTCCCTCGAAGTACATCCGCTAAGGAGCGTAAACCCAAGAATGAGCAATGTGAAGTTTCTGTACATGGTAATCAGAAAACTGCTGTTTCCTGATATATACCGAACACCTCGCGCAGCTCTTCAACCATCTCTCCGAGTGTTACATAGTTTCTTGCTGCTTCCACAAATACAGGCATAAGATTTCTGCCGTCAACTGCGGCAGACTTAATTTCCTGAATTGACCGTGCAACGTCATCCTGATTCCTGGAGGCCTTGAGCGCACGAAGACGTTCAACCTGCTTGGCTTCAACTTCTTTTGAGACTGTCAGAAGCGGAATTTCTACCTTTTCGCCCTGCTCAACAAACTCATTAACACCGACAATAATCTTTTCTTTTTTATCAACTTCTTTTTGATACTGGTATGCGGCATCTGCAATTTGTTTCTGGAAGTATCCTGTTTCGATCGCTTCGATTACACCGCCCAGTGAGTCTATCTCTACAAAAATCGCCTCTGCCTGCTTTTCCATTTTGTCGGTCATTGCTTCAATAAAGTAACTTCCACCAAGCGGGTCAACGGTATTGATTACACCAGTTTCAAAAGCAATTAACTGCTGGGTTCGCAGAGCAATCTTTACTGCTTTCTCACTTGGCAAAGCAAGAGTTTCATCCATTGAATTGGTGTGAAGGGATTGAGTTCCTCCAAGCACTGCTGCCAGGGCCTGATACGCGGTACGAACAATATTATTCTCCGGCTGCTGGGCTGTAAGTGTGCATCCCGCTGTCTGTGTATGAAAACGCAGCCACCAGGACCTGGGATTTTTTGCGCCATATTTGTTTTTCATACGTTTTGCATATATACGTTTGGCGGCACGGAACTTTGCAATTTCTTCAAAGAAATCAAGATGAGAATTAAAAAAGAAAGAAATTCTCGGAGCGAAATCATCTACCGGAATTCCTCGTTCTATTGCTGCCTCTATATACGCAAAACCATCGGCTAAGGTATATGCCAGTTCCTGAGCAGCGGTTGACCCTGCTTCACGAATATGGTATCCGCTCACTGAAACCGGATTCCACTGCGGAACTTCATGCGTGCAGTATTCGATCATATCTATGATAATTCTCATCGAAGGACGTGGTGGGAAGATATATTCCTTCTGGGCAATATATTCCTTAAGTATATCATTCTGAAGTGTTCCTCTGAGATTCTTAAAATCAACACCCTGTTTTAGTGCAACAGCAAGGTAGAATGCAAAAATCATTGCCGCAGGTGAGTTGATCGTCATGGAGGATGAAACTTTTTCAAGAGGAATTTTATCAAACAAAATTTCCATATCCTCTAATGAAGAGATTGAAACTCCGCAAAGTCCTACTTCGCCTGAACTTAATGGCGCATCAGCATCCCAGCCCATTAAAGTCGGAAGATCAAACGCAACTGATAATCCTGTCTGACCATGATTAAGCAGATAATGAAATCTCTGGTTTGTATCTTCCGGTGTTCCGAATCCGGCAAATTGCCTCATTGTCCAGAGTTTACCCCTGTAGCCGTTTGGGTGAATGCCTCGGGTAAAGGGAAACTCCCCCGGGAAACTCAAATCGCGCAAATAATCTGATCCTTCTAACCGGTCAGGTCCATAAAAGGGGTCAACTTTTTCTCCCGAAACGGTTGTCCATTTTAGGCCTATTTCCTTGGATGCTTCAAGTTTCTGGTCAAAATCTTCCTTTTTCTTAAAATACTCTGGGGTACTCACGAATTCCTCTTTTTAATTGATGCAAAGTTAATGAGCAGTAAGGGAATAAAAAACTTTGATTACACTGCCCTTAGGTACGGCCAAATCTGCGATCAAACTCTTCAATTGAAATCTTCATTAAAATGGGTCTGCCATGCGGGCAAACGTAGGGCATTTGGGTGGCAAAGAGCCGGTCAATAAGTGCTCTCATTTCGCTTTCGTTCAGGCGGTCACCTGTTCGGATTGCAGTATGGCAGGAGTAAGATTTAGCCAGATTATCTGTCATGTCCAGCACTTTTTTTTCCTGCTGATTCCGGTAAAACTCCTCAAGTATGTTCAGCAGCGTTTTTTCTTCCTCCCCCTCTTTCACCACAGCCGGCACTCCTTCAATTACTGCCGTATTACCGCCAAAAAACTTTATCGCAAAACCAAGCCGCTCAAGATAATCAGACAATTCCCTGGCAAGAGCAAAGTTACCCGGATTCATCTGAATTGTTTTGTGAAAAACCAACAACTGGGAAAACGGAGAACTTTCTTTGAAAAGATGTAGTGCTTCCTCGTAACGGATTCTTTCGTCAGCGGCATGCTGATCAATGATCATTAAACCGGTTTTAACCTGGGCAAGTATATATTTATTACTGAGTTGTACAATAAATCCGCCACTGAGTTTTTCTCCGCCCCCTGCCGTCTGAGTTCTTGATTCCTGGTTCTGCTGGGGCGACCTAACGCCGCTCTCAATTTCCTTAAATGACTCTCTGACCGGTGAGCCCTCTAATTCTTTATCAATTTTACCAAAGAGCAAATCGATTTCTTTTTCGCTTAGGGGTGACTGCTGACGCGGCTGGCTGAAATCTTTTTCGCGTGACTGCGCAGCAGGTCTGTCACTAAAATCATCCCTGTTCACCGGTGTGTAATTGTCAATTCCAATTCGCTCAGTTTCTCCAAGCGGTTTGGTGAAGCCGGCGTTTGGCACCAGATCAAAATTGCTGAGCCCCTTTCTGACCACGGCCAGAATAAAAGTATATATGTCTTTCTCATTCTCAAAACGAATTTCAAGCTTTGATGGATGAACATTTACATCAACTTTAGAGTAGTCAACTTCCAGAAAGAGAACAAAGAACGGATACTCTCCCTTTTCCATTACGTTTTCATACGCAGAAAAAACTGCATGGTTCATTTGTCTGGAAATTACAAACCGTTTGTTCAGGAAAAGATACTGATCTCCCCTGTTCTTTTTCAGTAAAAATGGTTTACCTATATATCCGGTCAGAGTTATGTAATCAGTAACTTCCTTTACCGGGATTACTGCATCTGAAACTTTATCAATAAACACCTGATCCATTCGTTCAGCTAATGAACACGGGGTAAAATCAAGAGCAAGGTCGTCATCAATATATAACTTGAAGTGTATTTCCGGATAACCGAGTGCCAGACGGTTAAATGTCTCAACAATGTGCTTTAATTCTGTTGTATCGGTCTTAAGAAAATTTCTGCGCGCAGGAACGTTATAAAAAAGATTTTTTACGGAAATTGATGTCCCTTTTGCAAAAGAACCTTTCTCAAGAAAAATATCCCCCTGTTCATCAATACGCAGACTCGTCCCGATTTTATCATCCACAGTCTGGGTTTTAATTTCTACCTGAGCAACTGCACTTACTGCTGAGAGTGCTTCTCCTCTGAAGCCCAGTGTTTTAATAGCATCAAGATCAAGTTCAGTTTTAAGTTTGCTGGTGGCATGTTTCTGAATACAAAGGATTGCATCCTCCTCACTCATTCCTTCCCCGTCATCAATGACCTGAATAAGCTGCTTTCCGGCTCTTTTAATCAGGAGTTCAATTGTGGCAGCCCCTGCATCAATAGAGTTCTCCATCAATTCTTTAACCACCGACTCTGGCCGCTGTACGACCTCACCTGCTGCTATTTTTTTTGAGAGATTCTCAGGCAGTATGGTTATTTTACTCATCTGCTGCTGCTTTTCTTTCATAATACGTTATCGTAAATTTCTCCCGTTCATCCGTTTTATATATATTCCACTGAACACGGTCAAATTTGGGGAAATAGACTTCCCCTTCTGCTTCAAAATTCAGGTGTGAAAGAATCAGTATATCCGCAGATTTAAGTGATTGCCTGTATATCTCACCGCCACCAATAATAAATGCTTTTTCGAGACCACTTTCACCGGCTTTTTTATATGCCTCTTCTACAGAATGAACAATGGTAATTCCTTCTGAAGTCGGGAGCAATTCCATTTTATGAGTTATAACAATGTTTAAGCGGTTCTTTAATGGTTTGCCTAATGCAGCAAATGTTTTTCGCCCCATGATAACCGGATATCCTAATGTAGTCTCCTTAAAGTGTTTAAAATCATCTGGCAGATGCCATGGAAGATCGCCATTAGCTCTGCCAATTACATTGTTTTTTGCAACCGCAGCAATGATAATTATCTTCATGCTGAAAGAGCTTCCTTGTGCAGATTCAGCCGAATGGTGAATTCTGCTCCGCCGGCGCTACTCTGCGTTAACGAAATATCACCCCCTAAAGCGTTCAACATTTCTTTAACAAGTGCAAGCCCAAGACCGGTTGAACTTTCTCCGCCTGTCGGCCGGGCAGAGAGTCGTTTAAATCGTACAAAAAGATTTTTGATATCGGTCGCGCTAAACCCGGGACCCTCATCAGAAACGGTAAGATATACTGTATGATTATCTTTCCATGCCTTTAAATTGATATTCTTATTAGCTGGTGAGTACTTAACGGCATTATTGACCAGATTGTCAATTGCGCGGAGCAGCCAGTCGCGTGAGGAATTAACTGGCAGTTGTTCTTTGACTGAAATTATTATTTTCTGATGCTTTTGTTCAGCTCTGGTGCGGTTTGCCTCGGTTACTTCCATGATTAACTCTCGCAAATCGAAAGTCTCCCTCGTCAGTTCCGCTGAAGTAATATCAAATACGGCTGTTTCGAGAAGTTCATTTATCTGCCTGAGCATCTTGTTTGCTGCATCGGCAATAACCTGGGAGTACTCCTTTGCGGGATGTATCTCCTCCTCTACCTGAATAAGATGAGAAAGCCCGAGTATTGACTGGAGTGGACTCTTAAGATCGTGCGCTGCTATTCCCAGCAGTTTTTTAATCTGTTCGTTAACAAACTCAACTTCACTTTTTGACTTTATCGCATCATTTAAAAGCTTTTCAACTTCCTTTTTTGCCTCAAGAAGTGCTTTTGTCCTTTCCTCAACCTTCTCTTCGAGAGTAATTCTGCTTTCTTCAAGCCGCTTTAGCCGATAACCCACAAAAAGATTTATTCCGAATACAATTACCCCAATAAGTAAAAATGAACCTGCAATTATGACGAAAGGCGAATTGTACCACGGGAAAGCGATTGAAAATGAATAAACCAGCGGCTCGCTCCAAAGTCTGCCAGACTCCTTGGCGGAGATCCAAAGAGTATATTTGCCTGCAGGTAAATTCGGCAGATAATACATTCCCTGAAACTTTGTGTATATCCAGTCACTACCCTGGTTTCCTGATATCTTTACGCGGTACCTGACTTTATCAGGAGGATATACGGGTGAACTAAAGCTAAATCCGACACCGCTTCCAATGGGGAATTCTGTTTCTGAATCCACCCTGATTTCCTCGTCATCCAGCAGGTAATTTATACCAATAAGAACAGGAGTAATAGATTTTCGAAGAAGCATTTTTTGTCCGGTCAGGACGGAAATTCCGTTTACATTGGCTGTGTATATATCACCGCCCGCTATTTCAAGAATCCCGCCTCTCACTATTGATGAACTTTGCAGCCCGCTAAACCGGTCAAACCTGAGTGAATCATCATTAAAAAAGACATGAATCCCCTGCTCGGTGCCAACCCAGAGTCCCTTACTCTCTGTGCTAATTATCGATGATGGAATATACTCGCCTGGAGTGTTAATTCTTTTAACTCCTGAAAGATTATCCACTGCTTCAAGCAATCCTCTGTCCGTTGCAAGTAATACCCTGCCATTATCAACCTGAATATCAAGTGTTTGCATCGTTTTAAAGTCGTGCGCAAATCCGGAAGAGACAGAAACTAAAGATTCACTGCTTTCATCAAATCGGAGTAAAAAGTTATTCCTGGCGTTGCAGGCAATCAGTAAATCTCCATTTTCAGTTTCAGCAAACTCATTAATGTAGAATACGTCGTTAAATTCAATCGGATAACTTCTAATGCCGTTTTCTTTATCAATTACAGCTATTGATCTGTTCCGTGCAAGATAAGACCACAACCTTCCTTTGCTGTCGGTAAATAAGGAATAAAAGTGATCATCTTTTAATTGATGCAGAGGTGTTTCCTGCCCGGAAGTTACCGAAAACCTGAGAAGCTGCTGTTTAGTTGTAGAAATCCAGAGTTCATCACTATTTGCGGCCTCGGCATATAGAATAGATACGCCCGGTTTACTGAAAATTCTCTTTGCCTGATAGTTATTATCCTTTTTTTGAATTAAGAAGATACTCTCATTATCGTAGAAAAAAACTTTCCCTGATGAATTTGAAAAAATCTGCTTTATTCCGCCCCGCTTATGTGAAGTCAGACCTGTGATAGTTACATTTTTAAAAAACTTTTCCTGCAAAATGAAAATACCGTCATCGGAGCAGATCCAGACACTGTTCTCTTTATCAATGTAAAAATCTTTTACTGATATCCCCTTAAGGTCGGGAAATTCCCGGCTAAAATCAGTTACGCCTGATTTTCCGATTCTGAAAATACCATCGTTGTATGTCCCAAACCACAGGTTGCCTGCCTGATCATGATACAATGAAGACACACTGCTAACTTGTGAAAGTTTCTGGCTTACAGTTATCTGATGAGAGGAATTTATCCTAAGAAGATAGAGCCCGTCAGACTGACCAAGAAAAAGCGAATCCCCCTTACAGAAAAAAGAATGTATTATTTTACCTTGATTTGATTTTGGCAACAAAATCGAAATCATACTGTCCCTGGTGCGGTCATAATAAAAAAAGTATCCCTGCCAGGAAGTTATATACAGATTTCCATCAACCTCCCCAAATCCAAATGATTTAAAAAAACTGTTAGAATGATACTTATAGTTAAAAGTATATTTTTTAACGCTATCGTTCTCAAGTTTTGCCACCCCATTGATATCTGATATCCAGAGGATTCCTTTACTGTCAAGAAAAAGTTCCTTGGGATAATGGAGTTCATTCTCTGAGTACAATGGAGAGGAGTGATTAAGAAGCAGCAAACCGGGCTTAAACTGATTCGGTGTTATATATCCGGCGCCTTCGTCAGAAGCAACAAATACTCCCCCTTTTTTATCGCTCAAGAGGTCTTTAACATACCGCGTATTGAACTGAAACTGGAAATTGTCAAAATCTCTGCCATTAAACCGGATGAGACCGCCGTCTGTTGCAATCCAGATAAGCCCCCTCGAATCAGCTTCAATAGATTTTGTAAGATTACTGGGCAGACCAGATTCATTGTCAATGTGAAGCAGTGTATAGTCCTGCGGGAAGTGTTCCGCCGTGAAACAACTAAAAATGACAAATAACACTGACCAAAAATATCTTTTCACTGCAATCTGTATCAATTAATCAGACAGCTACTTCAAATCTGATACGGTCATGACTCTGATATCCGGCAAGCTCAAAATCCTCGAAGGTTAGCTCATCAATCGGTTTCTTTTTAATATGCAGCTTAGACAACGGAAGTGGTTCCCGTTCAAGCTGTTTTTTTAAGCCATCAAGATGGTCATACTTTTCGGTTGCGCTTCCTTTGTCCGCTATATAAATATGCGCGTCAACTATGGTGTGAGAAAAATAACCCAGCTCAAGGTTGGTTTCCTGTGCAATGATTTGAGTCAGGATCGAATAAGCTGCAAGATTAAATGGAATGCCCAGAGCAATATCACCAGACCGCTGGGTCAGGTGGGTGTTAAGTTTTCCATTGGTCACATTAAACACGAACGTATAGTGGCATGGTGGCAGTTTGCTGGTTGTTGCATTCCCCGGCTCCCAGGCGGATACTACTAAGCGGCGTGAGTATGGCTTATTCTTAATTTCATCAATCACGTAGCGAATCTGATCAACTTCACTCACTTCCCAAACCCCTTTCTCATTCTTCTTTGCGCTTGGAAATTTACGCCAGAAGTAGCCGTAGGCAGTTTCTAATTTTCCGTTTTCATCAGCCCAGGCATCCCAAATTTTTGTGTGCTTCCTTAAATTTCTGATATGATCGTCACCTGACAGGTACCACAGCACCTCATGGAGAAGTGATTTCCATTCCATCTTTTTGGTGGTAAGCAGAGGAAAACCCTTTGCCAGGTCAACCCGGTAGTGTGCTGAGAAATAGGACAGGGTATCAACCCCGGTACGAGAAAATTTTCTTTCACCTTGTTCAAGAACGAGACGGACTAAATCAAGATATTCTTTCATTATTCACACGAGAATTGGTAAAAAATCAACCTGTAAAAATAGCCAAATTGCCACTATTTTAGTCCTGATATTATCTCATCCACACATTTTTGAAGTCCCTCCCCTACTCTTCTAACTGACTCCATAATACTCCCCTCAAAATAATCTTTTAGTTCAAAAACCGTAATTCCGCCACCTTCAAGCTCTCGGCGTATTGTCTCGTCAGATGAACCGCAGATTATTATGAGACTTTTCCCGTATTCCCGGCATTTATTGAGAAGGACAGAAGTTCCCTTATTCAACAGACTGGTCCTGTCAAGCCGGCCTTCTGATGTAATAACTAAATCGGTCTCGGGCAGTATGCTTTTCAGATTAAGATAGTTCCAGATAAAATCCGAGGAATGGGTAATTATGGCTCCCGGATTAAGAAAATCGAATCCAACAGCCAAACCTCCGCCTGCTCCCAAATATTCTCCCCGGTAATCTCTTCCGGATGATAAGCGGATCTCAGAAAGCAACTCTGAAAGCAGTTTTTTGAGGGTAGGTGTCTGCTCCCATTTTAGAGCTTTTTGGGCACCGAATTCAGAAAGCATGTCAACTGTGCCAAGCACAGGCACCACAACGTCTAAAACCAATTCTACTTGACAGGACATAACTGCCTTATTTTGAATACTTTCCATTAGTTCAAATGAATTCATTTTTAATATAGGCGAGTCAAATTCGATCCCTGTAAAAGCTGCTGATGCTCCCAGACCCAGGTCAATTGTAGCCGTGCCCCCAACGCCAATGACAATTCTTTCCGGCATTTTTGCTTCTGATTTAAACCTGTTGAGCAGGTTAAAAAGATATGCTCCCAGCGTGGAAGAATCATAGTCGAATACATTCCGTTCACTAACCGGGA
Source organism: Ignavibacteriaceae bacterium (assembly GCA_020848375.1). Taxonomy (GTDB): domain Bacteria; phylum Bacteroidota; class Ignavibacteria; order Ignavibacteriales; family Ignavibacteriaceae; genus H2-BAC3. The sequence goes on along the minus strand of JADLAF010000041.1, from coordinate 17,109 downwards.
TATGCTTAACTCCTATAACTGAGGCCGATTCTACAAATAACACCTTTTCAGACTCATCATAAAGATACTCCACATTCCCTTCAGACCCATTTATCAATTTGGTTCGGAAAACCGACTTTGCCAATCTTTTATTGTACGCGAGAACATCTACGAACCCATCACCACCATCGGAGATAGGGAAGTTTTGATATTTGTATTCCGGAGCAATATTGTTAAATCGCTTTTGCAAAATGTCAGCAATTTCAAACGCTGAAAGAGATTCCTTAAAGGCATTAGGCGCAATAAGAATTTTCACTCAAGAAACTGCCTTAAGGTTGCAATTATTTTATCTGAGTCAATACCACCGCTACCAACAAAAGTGCAAATGTGAGGATCGCCGGGGCACATATTGCTGCAATAACCTTCATCTGGAAGAATGAACTTAGCCGCCTGGTTTAACGGTCCCCATAAGGCGGGTTCGCAGGCAGGAAGCGGACAAAAAAGTGAAAGTGTCTTAACTTCTAATGCTGAACAGACGTGCATGGGACCGGTGCTGGCAGAGATAAGCCAGTCAAGAAGAGCATAGTTCAGAATTGACTCCCGCAGTGTGGTTCCGCGGTTAATATAATTAACTTTCGCCAAATCCTCAGTTCCGTGTATTTTATCAAGATCAGTATTGACAACCACCAGGTCATCGGATGCAGAAAGTTTTTCCATTAGTACCTGATACTCCCCTGCGGTCAGGTTTGGGGCGGAGTTCCCGCTGGTTACATGAACCCCGATTATTGCCTTTTTACCATTTAGTAATCTTGCTTTTCTCTCAGCAACTACCTTTTTTTCTGATTCACTCAGATAGATTCGAGGGAGAGGATTTTCAACAGGGATTCCAATCTTCCGCAGGTGGTCAAGGCAGTAGTCGCCTTCGTTTCTCTTCTGTTCATACTTCCTTCGGTACACACTTTTTGTATTGGTAAGAAACTGAAAAAGTTTATTCCCCACTCCCGCCCGGTACGGAATTCCGGCAAGAAAAAGCGCATAGGTAATCTGGTCATTGGGAATTAACTGGAAAGCATGGGTAACCCCCATTGGTCTCAGAGTTTTGACCAGTGAAATTATCGTTTCTGTTTTTCTATTTTTAGGTTCGAAAAATATAATTTTATCAACATACGGATTATTTTCGAACAACGCAGCAGTCCGCTCTCTGACCAGATAATAAACCTCACTCTCAGGAAATGCATTCTTGAGAACTGATGCAAACGGAGTGGAAAGAGTTACGTCACCCAGCCGGTCTGGTCTGCATACTAAAAACCTGTTACTGTGTAATTCAAGATTCATATATGAAAACTGTTTGTCTTCTTTCCTCCGGTCATCTGCCTGAAGATGAACGAATTTTTGAAAAATTTTCTTTATCCCTGAAAGATAATGGTTTCAGGGTCATTATCATACTCACAACTGCTGATTTAGAGGAGAATCGGGAGGGGGTTTTCTTTGACTGTTTTCTTGCAGCGAAAGGACTTGTTTCAAAACTGTCAGGTGTCTCTGCCCGGCTTAAGAAACATAATCCGCAGTTGGTAATTGCCAGTCAGCCCTTTATGGCGCTCGCAGCAAAAATAAACCTGCCTTACACTAAAGTAGTATATGACGTAACAGAGTGGTACCCTGAAAATGTAACCTACCGAAAACCTCCGGTTCTGCGTCAGTTGCTTTATGGTATGTATGCCATTGTAAATTTTACCGGCTCATTTCTGTCAGACGGATTTATTTTCGGTGAGCCAGGGAAATCGAAAAGGTACAGAATATTTCGGAAGAAATCTGAAATTATAGGATATTATCCCGTTTTAAGGTATTTCAGATATTTACACTCTGCAACCGGACCGGGTTATCTCAATCTTCTTTTTGCAGGATATATCTCTCCGGAACGGGGTGCAAATAATCTTCTGCGATGCCTGAAGTATATCGAGAAGAGTGATTTCGGAATCGAACTTTCAATCCGCCTGGCAGTCAGATTCCAGGATGTCGCTTATGAAAATTTCTTCCGGTATGAAATAAGCACCCTCAAAAAAACAGAGGTTACCTTCGTGCCCTGGAAGCCCTATCGCGAGATGGAGAGTATTTACAAGGATATTGACTTATTCATTGATTTGCGGGAGAAAAATTTCATTTATGATAATTCAATCCCCATTAAACTCTTTGAATCTCTCAGCTTCGGAGTACCTGTTCTTTATAACAATCTGAAAGTTTTCAGACAGGAGTTACCTCTGAATGAATTTGGATATACGGTAAATGCAATTGATCCAAAAGAAACCGCCGGGCTGATAGCAAAAATTGCTTTCGATAAAAAGGATTTAATTCAGAAGTCGCAAAATACCCGCAGTGCTGTAAAAGAGCATTTCAACTGGGAAAAAGAATCAGGAAAGCTTATCCGGTTTGTTAAGGAATTCCTTGAGTAGCCCCTGAGGTGAAAGAAGGGATAACCTGATTCTGCCGAGAAGAATAAGAAGAAAAATTCCGGCTAACAGCAAACCGGTCAGAAGAAAAACATTCTTTACTGTATAAAAGCAAATGTATCCGGTTATGAGAACCAATACAGGTTTCAGAATATCAGAAATAATGATTTTTTCAGGGATATGCCGTAGTGATACCCTGCTGATATAAACGAATACAGCAAAAAATGCAAAAAGTGTTGCAAATGCAGCCCCATAAATCCCAATTAACGGAATGAGAAGAAAGTTTAGTCCGGCGTTTATGAGAATCCCGGTTAAATCCATTTTAAGAAAATAGTTACCCTTCTCAAGCGAATAGGGATATATAGAAAAGTATGACACCAATCCGCTGAAAATATAAGCCGTCAGAAGTATTGGGATCAGCTCAATACCGCTGCCAAAATTGCCGGCAAAAAACTGTCCATAGCCGGGAATTGGAATAAATCCAGTCTTGCTTACTATAAGAAATACAAGTGAAAGTATGACCAGTATATATAGCAAATTTACGAATACCTGTTGAGATTTTGCCTCATACCCACCGCTCTTCAGAAGTTCAATCCCTGCGGGAGTCCATGCTGTCCGGAATGCAATAACAAATACGTTTAACCCTAAAGCAATCCGGTACATAAACGAATAAACTCCTACTTCTTCCTCGCTCATAAAATAGAGCAGAATAAATCTGTCTGAAACATCAAGCAGGGTTGAAAAAAAAGCCCCGGTAACCACCGGCAAAGCAAAGATGAATATCGGTCTAAGAGGTATTGAACCGGTTTTGAGTGATAGCTGATTTCGGGCCAGAAAAACCCCTAATGGGAAAATCAGCAGCGGAGAAGCAAGATGCGCTGCCGCAAAAGAGAATATGTTGTTAAATCCGTAGAGCAACAATGAAACAAGCACTGCCACGTGAACCAATGTAGCCGCAAACTGAAGCATAGCAACATGCTGAGCCCTCTGTTCGGCTCTGAAATACTGGATTATGGTCATGCTAATCGTTTCAACCGCGACCGCAAGAAAAAGCATACGGTAATACATTCCGTAGTCAGTATTGGAATGAACCAGCAGAGATATATTGTCAGAAAACAGAAAAAGAATACTGTATAAAAGTGCAGCCCATAGGATATACCGAAAAAAGAAAAGGGAGAGAACACTTTTTGAACCATGAAGTTCTTTGTATTCAAGATAAAATTTAGGGAATACAGTTTGCATCCCCAGTTGAAAGAAAACTGCTGCTATAACAAAAACCGCCATCATCAGTGAGACGTCACCAAACTCTTCAGCAGTGAAAAAATGTGAATAAAAAGGAAGCAGCAAAAAACTTATTCCTTTAACTGTAAAGCCGGTTATTGTATAAAGAAATGTGGATGCACCGAGTGATGACTTATTACCCATTCAGATTATCCCTTTTTTTTCATACAGCTTCTTCAAAACGGCATTTACCGCCTCGAAGGAGTGATACTTCTCAACCCAGACCTTTCCTGCCTTCCCCTTATTCAGACGAAAGACCTCATCATCAATCAGCCGGATAAGCTGCTCAAAAAGCTCGGTACCGTCATTAGCAACCACGAAGGGGTTTTCTGGAAGCCAATTTTCATAATCTTCAGTCATATTGGTAATGGTTGGAATACCCATACCAAGAGTTTCAAGACCAGCTTTACCGTACCCCGTCCCACCCATACTACCGCCAACCTGATCAATGGATATATCACAAGCAACTTTAATTTCTAATAGTTCGCCACGCGGTACTCCCTCACAGAGGATAAATTCGAACTCCCTTTCTTTCCTTAATTTATCAATTACCGATAGTATGAGCTCAGTTCCCTTATATTTCCTGTTTGTGGGAGAATGAACAATTTTTATTTTCTGCCCTTCCTTTTTCTGAGACCTTGGGAGTTCCGCCGTTGAATAAGGATAAAATATATAGTGGAGATCATCCTTCATTCTCAGGTGGTCATATTCAGACGTGATATTAAGATCAGAGATTTCATCAAGTTCTCTGATCAACCCTCTCAGGCGAAGATCACTACCATAATAGCAGCATACGATTTTTTTACCTGCTTTTTTCCACTTTAAGGCCTGATGCGGATAACGGTAAAAATCAAGTCCGGCGTCATAATGGATTATGTCAAACGAGTTTAGTTTATAATCACATATTACTTTTTCTACCGCCGGTTTTCTGAATGAGTCGTTTAGAAAGAAATATAGCTTCTCAGCAAAATTGACCGGTTTAAAATAATGGGGATAGGTAATTTCTCTCTGTTCAGAGTTTTCAACCTTTTTCCGGCGCCAGTACTTAGCAGCCGAAAAAACCGGGAGCGGAAACTCAAGGCAGATATCTTCAGAAAACTGTAAAGGATTTTTGTGGAGTGTAATTATTCTTGAATAGTCACCGCAGACATTATGCATTTCATAAAAGCTGTAAGGAACACCGGCATAATTCTGCGGAGCGATATGCAGGATGCGGAGCATCAGAGTTCTATATAAAAAGTATCTCTGAAAATGCCCCTTGCACCAAAGTTTTCCTTAAATCTTCCCAGACCCCAGTTTGGTTCCATATTAACAGTGAAGATACCAAAATCAAGAAATTTAAATCCTTCATCACGAGAGCGGTTCATAATTTCAAAAAAGAGCAGATTAACCGGACGGTACATTTGATATTCTTCATCGTGGCTTATATAAAAAGCTAAAACCACATTTTCATTGACCGAAAAATTACAGACACCTGCTAAAAGTGTTTCATCTTTAAATGCACCCCACAGGCGAATCCTGGCCGGATACATTTGCTTCAGACGTTTTAATTCCTCGAGAGTATGTGTCGGATTGACGTTATGACGCATCCGCAGATTCTTTTTCAGAATTTCATAATATTCATCAAAGCGTTCTGTTTCAGAAATTTCAACTCCCAAACTCTGTGCCTTTTTTAAAGCGGTTCTGGCCTCGGGACGATACATCGCTAGAATTGACTCTCTTGTTCCGTTTAGTTCAACCACACTTGAAACTTCCCTCTTCAGATAAGAAAAGCCATTTCTAAAGAGAGCAAAATCTAAATAATTGGAAAAACTCGACGCATAGATAATCGGAGGCAGAGTTAACTGTATTGCATTAAAACCGTTTTGTTTTGCGAACTCAAGTGTCTGCTCAACAACGGTAAATGCTTCTTTTAAATTGAATAAATTTTTATACACAAATCCGCCATAGGAGGCACCGGAGTGAGAAGATAATACTTTCTTTCCGTTTCTGTTAATGGCAACCGCAGGCAGAAGAGAAAGAGGTTTGCCATCCTTAAGGAAAACGAGTGATGAGTCATCAAATCTTTCTTCGGGATGATATGAGAGAAACTTGCGTGTGTGAAAAATCGTACCATTGTCAGATTTTTCTACGAACTCATCCCATTCAGCGGGAGTTAGTTCAGTTTCACTCAGCTTTTTATATTCAAATACCATCAGAAACGATAATTTAGTGAAATTAAATGTCCTGCACCAAGATCTTCAGCAAAGGGTGTAAACCCGTAATCCACATGAATACCGCTGAGTTGAAATCCCAACCCGCCGGTCAGGTAATTTGACTCATTAAGCGGAAGTGTGCCAAGTCTGAAAGAAAACATATTATCGTAAGTCAGCTCTGCGCCGGCATTGATACCAAAAATACCGGAAGTGAGCTGCTGCTGAATCTCTGCACTCGCGGTAAGGTCAAACTGCGGGAAGAGACCATTAAATAACCGGTTCACCCCGGCTCTGAACGAAGCAGGAAGTTTTGTTGGATTATTCTTAAGATTGTTCATACTGCCTATATTGCTGAGTGCCACGGATAAACGGTAACCTGAAAGAGTATAAACCCCACCCACATCAAAAGCAAATCCGTCTGCCTGGTCAGCAAGATAATCTTCATAAAGATATTTTATCGTAACTCCTGACTGCCAGTTTTGAGCAGGCGAAAATGCTGCACCAACACTCACAGTCATAGCGTGTGAGTCAAATGCACCTTCTGCATCACCCGGCTTTTGACGGATTTCTATATCATTAACCGAACTGATACTTACCCCTGTGGCTGCAGTAAGTCCCCAAAAGGAAGTTTTTGCCGCAAAATACTCTGAAGACACTCCCTGTATCCACTGATTATGAAAAATAAAAAGTTCATCTGTGGATGATTCGTTAAGTGCAGCAGGATTATAAAACAATGCGGTAACATCTGAGGAAGATGAAACACCAGTATTACCCAGTGAAGCATTTCTCGCACCTACCGGAAGTTTCAGAATTGCAAAACCTGTTTTACCGGCATCCTGACCATAAATACTCAGGGAAATAAGAAGAATAAAAATAATATTTTTCATCAGTTAAAAATTTAATGAGATTCCAAAAAAGTGGCGCAAACTACCGGAGAACTGTTCCGGCAAAACTGCGTATTCAACTCCGGAGCGGATTCCTGCAAGTTCAAAATTATAACTAAAGCCGAATGAAGGCAATGAAGACTCATCTGAGTTTTTAATGTGCCATTTATCTAACCCTGCCCTTAGCGTAAGCTCAGGTATAATATTGTACTCCCCGCCGAATCTAAGCAATTTTCTCTCCATGTTGTTAAACTCATATTCCGCTGTCATATAGACTGGTAAATCTGCAAATTTATATGCAAAACTAAACTTCTTAGCAACGGGGAAACGATCAGTCGTTGTTGTCCCTGAATTTCCGTATAACTCCGATGTGTCCCACTTATATGATGAATTTATATCCTGTATCACCGCAGCAAAACTGAGATTATCCGAATAGGTATATACAATACCGATATCAAAGCCCAGACTGTTTGTTGTGGCTTTGTCATATAAATCATAATAATAGAATTTAACTGCCACCCCCGCAGAGATTTTTTCAGAAAATTTATTAGCAAACGCAAGAAAGAACTGGTTTTCAGAGACAGACAAATCCTCTGTCTTTAATCCCTGATTATCTCTTCCGTCAATTGCGGAAATTCCAAAATTTATAATTCCGGCAGAAATTCCGGCTGTTGATCTGGGCTTTCTGTTTTCAGAGGTATCATCCTTTGCAAAAAACTCAAATCTTCGGGTGAATCCTAATGAGTTAAGCATTCTGTCATAAGAGAGTGCTGCGCCTGAAAGAGATGTATGGTTATCTTTTTGAAATACAACCAGTGCAGGATTGTAATATGAAGTCAGATTACCAGATTTTAGTGCGGAGATTGAATTCCCCATTGCTATACCTCTTGCTCCGAAGCCGTAACGTGAGAACTCACCCGGTGCAGAATTAGTTCTTTCCATTTGTGGCTGAGCCATAACAGATACAGCCATAATAATCATGCTCAGAATAAACTTTTTCATTGCAGCACCATAATCTTTCCGAACTGGGCTTCCCCGCCGTTTATTTCTACAGTATAAAAATAGACTCCGTTAGCAACCGTATTCCCCTGGTCATCCCTTCCGTCCCAGTAATCAATAACCCCGGCGGGATCATTTTTATCAATGGTGTGAATTACGTCCCCCCGTTCTGCATTCTGAATTACGGTCCGTATATATTGCATTCCTGAATTATATATCCTTATGGTAACAGCAGCCCTCGCACCGCCTGTTGAATATTTAATCTTACAGGTTTCAACTTTGGGAGAAAAAGGATTAGGGAACGCGTATGTTGCCGACCGGGATTCCAGTTTCTGCGATGCAAAAAATACTTTCCAGTTGTTCGGCCAGAGATCTCCAATACCGGTATTTAATACCAATCCGTCATCAGAACCAAGCCAGAGTTCATTACCCCCGTTATTATAACCGGCAGAATAAAACGCTGTTGTCTGAAGTTTAATTTTTGTTTCTGAATCAGTTATGTTTACCGGAAGCAGCCATGACATCCCACCATCGTAAGTACGAAACGGACCGTTATCCGCTGCAGCGATGACGCGGGATGAAAAATTAGTGAAATTGTGAACTTTTTCATCACGAAGACTGGTACTCCAGTTCATTCCTCCGTCAGTAGATGCACTCACTCCGTAAAATTCAGTGACTCCCTCAGCTTTCCAGGTGGCAGCCCACAGGGTATTAGTTGAATGTGCATAGTTCATTGCAACAATAAAATTTCCGCTAATGGGATTGGTCTGATTCTGATGGCTATATTTTTCCCAGCGGAGATTATTGCTCGTCTCAGCAAGTAATGCATCCCTGGTTTTATTAATACCACCGGCCGTTCCGGTATATACAACAGAGTCATTAATGGCAATAATGGAAAATGCGCGGTAATTAAGGTTATTGTCACTGCAGAATCTGCCTGCAACAGGTGTTATACAAAAGTTATATACTGAATCCGGATGCACTGCATTCAGTCCGTCCGGAGGAATAATAACTCTGTCCCATTTTCTGGAAGAGTTAACCAGGAGACTGTCTATTCTGCTTTTCCGAATCCCTCCAGCAAAAGCGGCAATCCAGACAGTATTCTTTGTAATTGCTATATCATAGATGATATTCTGCACTGCAACCGTAACTGGCAAAGCCCGGAGTGAATTCACGCCGTATATCTCCACCGTATCAGTTTCACTGTCAAGCGGCTGAGGGATGTTCAGCCAGGTAACACCATTATCAGAACTGACGCGTATTCCGCTTCCTTCGGGCAGACGCTGACCAGTGATTTCTCTGGTATGCGCGGTTGAGGCCCAGATTGTGCCTGTCGCTTTGTCATAAGCCAGGGCTGTAACACTCTCAGAACCAAACTCGGCAGTACCGAAATAATTTTTCCAGCTTGCACCTTTATCCGTTGTCCGGCTGAGTCCTCTTGTTGTAGCAAGCCACACAGTATCTCCGACCACCAGAAGATCGTTTATCCCGTTCGAAAGCGGTTTTTCATCAAGATAGTACTTGCCAAATTGCTCATCTGACTGCAGATAAAAATTACCGGGTCCGCTCTGAGCGTAATTTATCGTATATATAATTAAAAATAATAAAGCTATTCGGTTCATCTGATCGTAATAAAATAGTTTACCGGAGTGCTGTTTAATTTTCCTCTGTCACGTGCTTTGAATTCAAAGCGATACGTACCTTTTTGATTGGTGCTGTCAACCTGAATTCCGCGTGACCAGATACCGTCTCCGGGTGTTGCATCCCCCTCAATCCCCCGGTCATTCATTTCGAACTGAAACCCGTTTGTCGAGCCATCCGGTCTGAATGTCTGAAAGTAAACCCTTTCAATGTCTCCCGCACCGTTTGAGTCTGCAACCTCGGCTGCCAGAATGAATGGAAATACACCGGTTACAGTAATTGTATCAGGCGCAATAACCCGGTTTATAAGAGGTGCAACATTTGCAGCTCCGTTATTAAAAATAAAACTTTCTGAACCTGCTTTTCTTGACTCACCAGACCGTAAGGATATATAATACTCAATACGATAGCTGCCGTTCAGATGAGTCTGACTGAATATCAGAAGGTTTGTATAGATGCCGTCAAAAGCTGCAGCATCTCCGACCTGCGTATTGCCATCATCATATAGTGTTAGTGGAAAAGGTGCTATCTTAATGTTCTGTGGATTATAAACCTCAGCCCAAACGGTGGCAACATTTCCAAACTGTGCAAGTTGTAGTTTAACCGTTATTACACTATCTTCAGGGGTTCTGATGAAAGTTCCAATGGCTGAAAGTGAGGTTACCGATGGCGAGTCTGCCTGCGGGTCAATTGTCCCGGAGAAATCCTTATCGCAGCCAGCAAAATAGACGGTCGCGAGGAGAAGTAATGAGAATACTCTTTTCATTCTGCTATATAATTAAAATCGGACTTGGTGTAAAGGTCAAAATGAATATCAGTATGGCTAAATACCCCAGAGCCATTCTTTTTGCATCAATCGGCCTGTCATCCGGTACCGGGGGATGATTCACCTTAATGCCGAAATAAAGAATTCCGGCCCAGACTAACCAGCCAGCCCAGCCGATGGTGAGTTCAGGTAACAGAAACTGTCTGATCGCGCCGAGACTTCCCATAATAATCAGAAAAATCATTGCCACAGACGCAATTTTTTTATGATTCCTCAACCCAAACATCCCATAGATGATATGACCGCCATCCAGTTGCCCGACCGGTATCAGGTTCATTGATGTAACAAACATCCCGAACCAGCCCACACATAGGTACGGATAGTGATAAATTTCAGACATCGGAGGGATGAACACTCCCGGTCTGTCAAAAACCGAGCGCAGTATCATGGTTATCAGGTTATCACCAAACACAAGTGAGAGAGCATTCTTTCCGTACTCAGGCGACAGGAAATCAGGATGTATGGCGAGAAGATATTCAGGTCCGGGAAGTGTCATAAAGCCGTATATATAGACACCGAGGCAGGCCGCAAATCCGGCAATGGGACCGTAAACTCCGATATCAAAAAGAGCTTTGCGTGTATATATAACTGAACGTGTGCGGATGACCGCGCCCATGGTTCCAAAACTGAGGAATATCCCTTCAAAGGACAAAAAGGGGATGAAATACGGCAGACTTGTTTTGACCTTATGATATATAGCAGCGAAATAGTGACCGAACTCATGCACACCGAGAACAAAAAGAATTGCAAGTGAATAAGGGAGTCCTTTTGACAGCTCAGAAAGTTCTATTACAGAGGATGATCTGCCGACCCAATCCACTCCGGCAAATGTTGTTGTGACAAATGTCAGACTGAATAAAAGCAGCGAATAAAATATCCCCTGCTTATGCTTCCTTTTTTCATCCGCTGAACGGTCATACTCCTGTGACTGATAATCTTCCATTATAAATCTACGTTAAAACCGACTGAAGAATACGATTCCTGTTTATAATAGAACATACCATGAAGACTATTGCCTGACATATAATTGTAATAAAGTGAAAGTCCGCCTCCTGAAATGCTGCCTAATTTGACACCTGCCGTTATATTCTGATGACCTGTATAAGCAGAGTTTCCCGCAAGTTTAAATCCATAAAGAAGAAACGGGGTAACTGAACCCAGATTTAGTTCACTGAAATATTTTTCGGCCCCTACCTGAAAAATGAACGGCTTTACTTCCTGCGGTATAGTATGGAATATATACGTAACTCCCCCATAAACCCGGAATGACTGATTAAGGTAAACGGCAGGAAAAACTTCGATAAACTCCCGGCTGTAAACAAACGGAAGTTCACCTTCACGCCAGAGCAGCGCTTTATCATCAAACTGACCGTCAACCAGATGAGCACTTATGTGGCTGAATCTGAAACGAACTCCGGCATCACGATCAGCAATCTTAAACAGATAGGAAGCGTTTAAGCCAAATAAATAATCCACTGCCATGACAGGAAACTTAAAATCATCATTTTTTCTTAACCGGGTCCAGGTAAAGAAATCCCCTCCGAAGGAAAATTTTTCTCCGCCTTTGAAGTTCATCAGCAGGAAATCTGCTGAGGTACCTATATCTAACCGCAACCGGTTCTCACCAAGCATAAATGAGCTGCCTGCTCTGGCTTCAAGAAGATTACTATAGAGCGGCTTAAAAGAAATTCCCTGCGGGAAATAAGTTGTTTTGTCTTGAGAAAAAGTGCCCTGGTTTAATCCTGTGTAAATAAGAACTGTGACTACGAATATTTTGATCATTAAGTAGTGTTTGAAAAATTAACGGAAGATTCTGCCTTTCCACCGGACAACCTTTGAAAAAGGGATAATCAGTGGAAAAATCAATACATAAGCTGACAAATATAACTCAAAGAGGAGAAAATATCTCAATTTTCCCCATATTTTTACCTTCTTCATTACCATCCAGATAACCAGGAAATCAGCCAGGAACCTGACAACAGGTAACAGTAGCCAGCCCCCTGCGCCAATGAACGGAAAAATCAGAGTCGCCACATTAGCAAGCCAGGCAGCAAAAAACAAAAGATAAAAAAAGGGTGGACTTTTAATCCCGCCGGCAGCCCAACGCTTCTTTTGACTGTAAAGTCCGCCAATCGTATCAACCGGTTTTGTGACCACTAAGGTTTTGTGTGAAGCAATATGTCTGACTCGCCCCCCAATATTTAAAATCGCGCGAGTAAGCTGAAAATCCTCTGTAATTGAGAACCCCAGTTTCTCAAATCCGCCTGTCTTCTGATAAATGTCTTTCCTGTAGGACATATTATTCCCCATCCCCGCCAGCGGGAGTCCTGCTCCTGAGAATCCGGCAGCGACCCCGTGTAAAAAGGCAAAATCAAGTGTCTGAACCCCGTTAAACCAGCCGTCCCCTTCAGGTAGTGTTACCCCGTTCACCATTGAAATTTCATCACTGTAAAATGCCAGAGTCTCAGAAAGCCAGTCTTCTGAGACGTCACAGTCTGCATCCGTGTTAAAAATAACTTCTCCTTTTGCCGCCCGGAGTCCGGTTTCGAGCGCGCGCGACTTACCAGGTGGAAGTAAACTATCCGCCAGACAGTCAAGCAGGATGACTCTTTTATCCTTCTGCTGATAAATACGCACTGTTTCTGCCGTCTGATCTTCTGAACCGTCATTCACAATGATGAGTTCATAAAGATGGGGCGGATAATTTTGTTTGAGCAGTGATTCTATACAATTCCCAATATTTCCGGCTTCGTTACGGGCAGGTACTATCACCGAAACAAAAACTGAATACTGTGCTCTGACCTTCTGTTTTTTCAGTAAGCCAAAAATTGCAATCAACATCAGCAGCAGGTAAAGCCCCGTAACAGAAATCAGAATCAACTCGGGCATATATCCGGTCATCTGCACCTCAGACCACGCTTTTCCATTTGTAATGAAGTATATTCAAGAATGGGAATAATTTTTGAAACAGTCTGAAGATTATTATGGAATACAATTATCTTACCGGCCGATATATACCGGTTTATAATTTCGCATACATTTTTGGTGTTGTATCTGAAATCCCAGCTTAGCAGAGACCACATCATAATTTTCATCCCAGTTTTTTTCATCATCGAGCCCATCCCCGCAAAAGGGATGCCGTAAGGCGGACGGAAATATTCACATCCCTTGCCTGATATGTCTTCAATAATTTGATTTGTCCTGAGCAGGGAGTCTTCAATTTCTTTCCCATTCATAAACAAAGCACGCCTATGATTAAACAAATGATTTCCAAGAGTGTGCCCCCCCTGTACGATTTCTTTCATCCACTCTCTGTCCCCGGTTCCGTTAACAAAAAAGAGAGCATGAATTCTTTTTGTTTCAAGCCACTCTAAAATCACCTCGGTACTTTCAGGAAACGGACCATCATCAAATGTAAAAAGCAGAGATCCGTCAGTAGTTTCCCAGATGGTTTCTGTAAACCGGTTGCGTATATAATCAGGAGGTACGATGAAAGATTCAGGCAGCTTCATAATTACTTTTTGTGAACCCTGTTCTTCCAGTTAAAGCCGGAAAATACTCCGGCAAACACAGAAAAAACAATATACAATGGGTGCAAAATTTCAGCAATAAGCAGACTCCCTGCAGCAAATTTTTTCATATATATGGGAACTCCCTGAGACAGGATTCCGTAGTCTGCCGCCGTTTTAACAAGCAGCATCACAAGAAACGCAGATAAATATACTGCCGGGAAAGTTACTGCGTAAATTAAAAGAACGATCAGGCACGCAAAAAATAGAAAGAGCGGTGTCAGCAGTAGTATTGTTTGCGGACGGTAATTAAAGCTCTTGCTTGCCCATCTTCTTCTCTGCTGAAGGAAATCTCCTGCTCTGCTCTCGGCTCTGGTTGTAACCAGGCAGTTTTTATCGAGAAGAAATGTAACACCCTGCCGCTCCCGGTAATAGATTTTATGCATTAACTGTTCATCATCACCTGAGGTAAGTGTGTTCTTTGAATCAAACCCATTGATCTTTTCAAACAGCGATTTTCTGTAAGCGATGTTTGCACCGCTGCAAATAACCGGATGCCCCGTTGCAATCAGCCCGGCTCCTGAAAGTGACAACCCCGCGTGTTCAAGCATCTGCATCTGATGTGCCAGAGTACCATCCGACTCTAATGTAACCGGACCTGTTACAAGACCGGTTTTATCATCAAATCCGCCCGCTAATGATTCAAGCCAGCCAGGTGCATGAACGCAGTCAGCATCCGTACCAGCGATAATTTCACCTGCTGCATTTAACACACCCAGAGTGATTGCTCTTTTCTTACCGGATTGGTCACGCTTCAGTTGAAGAAGTTTTACATCAAGTTTACCCATGCAGGATTTAATTTTTTCTATTGAACTATCATTGGAATGATCATCAACCAAAATCACTTCAAACTGTTCACGAGGGTAAGTCTGGTTTTCAAGTGATGAAAAAAGACGGGAGAGATTTTTCTCTTCATTCCTGAAGGGAACCACAACGGAAACTTTTGCCAATGCAGTTACTGTTTTTTTGTTCTGCTTCTTTCTTAAAATCTTCAACCCCCGATATATCCGGAATAAAAACAGAAAATAGTAAATGAGCAGAATACCCGCCGAAAGAATGAGGTAATCCATTTATTTGTTTCTCAGCAGAAACCAGATTCCGGGTAGTGAAGGAAGAAATATATTTATAAGAAAAAGAAATAATGAGGAGTTAAACCCGACTGCTTCCGAAAGACCGAATGAGGATAAGTAAAAAATTGAAACCGCTTCCCTCACACCGAGCTCCCCCCAGGTGAACGCCGGAATAAAAGCTTTTGTGTAAAAGAACAGTGAAGCTCCCCAGACGTAGTTCAGAAAATCCATTTCTCCGCTGAATGACATTACCAGAATAGCGTACTGAAGCAGGATAATGATATATATCCCGCCTGAAAAAAGCATCAGACGGTTAATAAGACTTTTGTCCAAATCCTTAAGAATCAGGAAACGCTCACGGTATTGTTTGAGAAACCTGAAACGTGAGATATATTTCACCACTGCATTATTCCACCAGATATCGCTGATGAGCAGATGCATAAACATGAAAACAAGGAGAGCAATGGTTACAAACAGTGCAGTTGCCGCCAGTGCAGGTACTTCAATAGTCACGTACAGATAGAGAGTGAGCGAGAGTACCCCGATGCCAGCCACAAAAAACAGATTAAATATCTTATCAAGAAAGGTTACGATGGTAATTTCAAGCAACCCTTCATCTTTCATGGCAAGCTTCCTGCCAAGGTACTCCCCAAGCCGCCCCGGAGTAAAAGAACCAAATAAAATCCCCATAAAAAATGCCTTACCAAGCGCCGCGTCTTCCCGTGCCCTGATGACCTGCTCGGCAAGGAACTTCCATTTCAGAAACTGAAGAGTAATGTTTGGGAACATCAGCAGAACGGCTAAGGCCATAAAACCCATATCGGCGGATTTTATTACCTCCCACAGATTAACTCCTCCCACCTTTCCGGTAAGAAAGCTCACTAACCAGATGGTTGCAACAAGTTTCACTCCGAGAATCCATTTTCCCTTATGGCGGGGGATACTTCTGAGAATTTGTTGAACGAAAGATCTCAAAAAACCCGCCCTGGAGAGTGTTTCGGATGTGTTCTGACTGCTCGGTCTGTCATTCTATTTGGTTACATTTACAGGATTGTTTTTCAAAAATTAGAGCCGGATAATGCCTGTAAAATTCTCTGAAATTGATGGTTTTTCAAAACTTTATACAGATTACATTGAAAATTATCAAAAATTAAGCAATTATTTTGCAGCGGATTACCGCCAGGCGGAGAGTTTCCCTGCTTTATTTCAGAAAATAGCCGCCGCACAGCGTCCGCATGCAGCCGCTCTTAAGCAAATAATTACTTCCCAATATAAAAAATTAACCCCATCGCTTAAGACATTCCATAACCTGAATCTTCTGGACAAAAAAAATACCCTGTTCGTAACCACAGGGCAGCAGCTTGGGATGTTCGGCGGACCCCTCTATACGTTTTACAAGACTATTACCTCTATAAAACTGGCCGAGCAGCTTGCTTCAGAATATCCTGAATACAGCTTTATTCCACTTTTCTGGCTTGAGGGGGATGACCATGATATTGATGAAGTGGATTTTGTACAGATTTTTGACGAGGCAGGTCAGACTGTACGACTCCTCTATCCATCCGAACTTGCCGGACCAGACAAACGCATGACCGTGGGAGAAATCAGGTTTGACGATCAGATATATCAGCTCTTTGATGAGCTGGACAAAAATCTGCGCAACACCGATTTTAAAGAACGTCTGATGGGGTTGCTCCGTTCCGCTTATTTCCCTGGTAATAGTTTTAAGGAAGCATTTAAGGCACTCATGTTTGAGCTCTTTGATGAGAAGGGACTCATTATCTTCGACCCGATAGACCCTCGTGTAAAGGAACTCCTCAAACCGGTATTCAAAAACGAGATTGAAAACTACCGCACCCACATGGAAAAACTCATCCGTGTTTCTGCTAAACTGGATGAGGAGTATCATGCACAGGTGAAAATCAGACCGGTCAATCTTTTCATGAAGCAGGATAATGAACGCTTTGCGCTCGAACCGGATGAGAACGGCGGATTCCGCCTCAGAAGAAAAAAATTCGCAGCCACAAAAGATGAACTGCTCAACACCATCGAAAACAACCCGGGACTCTTCAGCCCGAACGTTTTATTGAGACCAGTCTGCCAGGATTTCCTTTTCTCCACAGCGTTTTATGTCGGCGGTCCGGGAGAAGTTAGCTATTTCGCTCAGGTTTCTGTATTATATGAGGAGTTCGGACTGCAGATGCCGGTAATATATCCG
>JADLAF010000040.1 GCA_020848375.1 Ignavibacteriaceae bacterium | reverse complement strand
CCCTTTGAAGAGAGCCGCAAAGCCAGTGATAAACCACCTAAACCGGAACCTATTATTACAAATTTCATTTTCTCACTTTTGAAAAACTATACTACAAAAACCCCCTTTGCTGCTCATTAGTTCCGATAAACTACCCCGATGGCTGAACGGTTTTCTCAAAACGGGAGGATAATACCTCTGACTCAGTAATTATTGCGCCTAAAAGAGCAAACATAAACAAATAATCTTTTTTTTAAAGAACGACCGCAATAGTTAGAAAAGTCAGCCCGGTTAAGTGATCGAGTGTCCGCCTGTCCACACCGCAGTTTTGTAAACATTCTCACCAAAGAGGTATTTTTTGTGTAGAGAATTTCTACACAAAACGGTACTGCCTGCTGAACTTCTGCATGACGGGAAACCTGACGGAGTAAAAAGATTCACAACAGCGGTAAGGAAAATTACGGATGAGCTGAACTGTTTAATCTGTGCGGAATCGGATAAACATTACCACTGTATATATATTCATCACCCTCTTTGAAACAAAGTTATCAGCCATAACTATAGCTTTCACCCTTTATTTGCAGTGCATTCCTGATTCCAAGAAAAAATAATGATGCTTTCAAAAACAGAATATTTCCGCGGTCGGGCAGGCATCATTTTTGGCGAAAAACAAAGGATGTGTTTAAGAACAGTACGATAATACCATAAAAAAGATGTTTTTTTCAACACTCTTCTGTCTGGCACGCTGTTTGAATTCTGCGGTTAAAGTAAAAATTTGTTTATGGCGGCTATCCCGCCCGAATGAAAGAAAACCGATGTTAAAAAAAGCTTTTTTTCCTCTAATCACACTTTGTCTGATTACCCTCATCTCAGCAGGATGCGAGTCTGAAAAAATAGGAAATGCATCTAATCCTGAGCCCCCCACAGCGGTGGCAAGCTGCGAGGGATGTCATACCAATTATGACTATCTGAAACAGGTACACTCCCCTGACACCGCAGCGGCAGGCGGCGGATGCGGCGGTGAAACTCCCCACATAGAACCTTATGACAGAGTTTTTATGGGTGGCGCCGGTTATACCGCATTTAAGGCCTCAACTCACGGCCAGCTACCCTGCGTAGGATGCCACGGCGGTAATGATAAGACAGCAGACAAAAAAATTGCCCACTCAGGAAACTTCCTCAGCCACCCCTCAACCAAAGCTGATGAAAAGTGCGCCGGCTGCCACGCTGATATTGTTGCCAGCACTAAAAACTCACTCCATGAACAGGGCTGGGGTCAAAAAGCGATGGTTTACGGAAGATCTGGTCTTAGCAGCTTTAACGAACTTACAGATATGATGAAAATGGGTTATGACAAAAATTGCGCAAAATGCCACGGTACCTGCGGTGACTGTCACATCAACAGACCAAAGGCAGGAGGGGGAGGGCTTCTCAATGGTCATAATTTTAACAAAACACCCGATATGACCGATAACTGCGTTACCTGCCACACCAGTCGCGGTGGTCATGCCTATCTTGGTATCGGTCCTAATACAGTCCCCGATGTTCATCTGACCAAACAGGGCTTTACCTGCATGAGCTGCCACAGCAAGAATGAAGTTCACGGAGACGGAACTATCTATAACCAGAGATACAAGATGGCTCTTATGCCCTCATGCGATGACTGTCACACCAGTATGAATAACGCGAATATGTATCATAGCGTTCACATCAGCACCTTTAACTGCAATACCTGCCACTCACAGGACTATAACAACTGCGGAAGCTGTCATATAGGCGGTGAGGGTGCGCGTGTGGTTTCACACATGAAGTTTAAAATAGGAATGAACCCCATTCAATCAATAAAACCTTATAAAATGGCAACGTTAAGGCAGTCACTGTCTGCACCGGATAGTTGGAAGGAGTATGGAACTGCCACTCTTTCTAACTTCAACAGTCAGCCGACTTATAAGTACAGCACTCCTCATAACATTCTCCGCTGGACCAGCCGCACAAAGGTTGATGCCGGTAAAGCATGTTATGATAACTGCCATATCATTAAAGAAGGCACAACTTTCAGAAACAAACAACTCTACCTGTTTCAGTCCGATTTGGAGTCATGGGAAGTTCCGGCTAACACCAACATAGTCGTGGACGGAAAATTACCGGCAAGCTGGGGACTGAACTAGTAGCATCAACGTTAATATATATACACAGAGAGAAAGAAAAATGAAAACGCTCCATAAATATCTATACCTGTTCATCCTCCCCGTGCTGTTTATCACTGCATGCTCAGACGACAGCACAACCAATCCGCCGCCGGCAACGGTTAACGAGGCAGAAGTGCTCGCCGCCTATCTGGAAGCCAATGGTGATTTTGTTAATACCACTGCTCCTGCAATGATCACCGCAGATGAAGTACGCACCTTTCAGTTAACCAAACCCGATAAGATTCACGTCATTGATATCCGTCCTGCAACCAACTTTGCAAAAGGACATATTGAAGGTTCAGTTAACAAACCGCTGACTGAAGTACTTACCTATATGAAAAGCATCAATGCTGCAAACTACGAAAAAATCGCTTTTGTCTGTTTCTCAGGTCAGACTGCAGGATACGCTGTTTCACTGCTCCGCTTAGCAGGATATAACAATGTATTTGATCTGAAGTTCGGGATGTCAGCATGGAATGACTCGGTTGAAAACGTCTGGAAACCAAACGTTGGCAATAACTATGCAGGATTTGTAACCGATGTTACCGCAAAAGCAGCAGCCGGTTCACTCCCGACACTCACCACAGGAAAGACCACGGGAAAAGAAATTCTTGATGCACGCATTGCTCAGCTTCTTGCAGTTACTGATCCTTTCGGAGAAATAAAGATCTCCTGGCAGGCAGTTACCGCAAGTCTGACAAACTATTATATTATTAACTACTGGCCTCAGGCACACTATGATATGGGACATCTCCCCGGCGCTATTCAGTACACCCCTAAGGTTGATCTGAAACTTGCAACAAACCTAAAAACGCTTCCGGTCAACAAGCCGATAGTACTTTACTGCTATACCGGTCAGACCAGCGCGCAGGTTGTTACCTATTTGAAACTCCTCGGATATGATGCAAAGTCACTTCTGTATGGTGTAAGCACTCTTAACTACAATCTGCTTACTACCAATAACCTGACCACCTGGAAAGACGCAGAATGCAAATATTATCCGGTTGTTAAATAACAGTCCCAAGAACCTCAGTTAATGAAAGCCGGCGTCAAAAAACGCCGGCTTTTTTATAATAGGGGGTTTGGGAGAAAGAATTAAAGGACACTAAGGACGGAAAAGACAGCCGGGAACAGAAAGGGGAAATAAGAAAAAGGAAATAGTATATATTGGGTTAATGCTGCTCTCAACTTTCAGTTCTCAACTTTCAATTCGCAATCAATTTTCCCGCATCATAGCCCCAAACATCGAAGGTACTATTTCCTCCCCCGCAAAGCATCCAGCGTCATCTATATATATTTGCATCCGGCTGAGCCGCTCAATATATATCATTACCGGGCAGTGGTACCCCGCGGTGAATATATCTGCATCAAAGAGCACAGGCACTGACTCATTTTCACGTATGGGGTAGAGTTTAGCTTTAACGCTCCGGCTCTGAAGCGTTACACCGCTGCTGTCCCTCAGGTCGGTTTTCATTTCTATCATCTTCTCATTCAGGAAGACAATGCTCACTTTATAGTGCTTCCCTTCGAAAGGAACAGAATTAAAAAACAGAGTATCAGAAGACGAACTGCCGCCGATGAGTGTAGATGGGCTGGCAAACAGAAAAGAGGATAATACCATCAGAAGAAAAAGTATTTTAGTGAATTTCATTAAGGACTTCTCCTCGGCTTTAAATTTCTTGAAAATTACAGAATTCAAAATACAATCTCGCTCACAAAAAAATATGCCAATTTCGTTTCCTCAATTCGTGCGAATCAAGTTCCTCAATTCGTGCAATTCTTGTCTGAACTTAGTGCGTTTCGCAACCCACGAAATGTACAATTCACGTCCCTCAATTCGTGCGATTCGTGTCTGAATTCCGTGGTCAGGCCAATCTCCCATTACTTCGAACGGAATTCTTCAACACGACTTCTAAACGGTTTTTGCTGAAGGAACCGTTAAATCGGTGAGTGATTAGTCATCAAAAAAGTAATAGTGGAGGTGTCAAGATGTTGAGGAGGGGCTCATTAAAGCAAAATTTTCACTTTTCATACCTGATACTCAAGGATTTTGGGTAAATGGAGCTTTTTCATGGTCAAATATTTATCTCTTTCGGGGCAGAAAAAAAATACCCATCATTTTATTTTTTTACTTTATTGCTTTTAAGTATTTTTTCATACACCCGCAAAGTATTTCCGACCGGGCGGGCAGCTTTCTTTTAATTAGCAGTATAACATGATTCAGACGGTTTTCCGCAAGGAAGTTTTACAGCAAAAAAATCTCCGGGCTATCATTGCATCCCTGCAGCAGTTTATATACGCTGACTGGGCGGGTCGCGCTGAGACCGATCATGAGAAAGCAATCATCCGGGAATATTTTGATTGTCTGGAAGGAACAGCTCCACCTGAAACATTTGAATCGCTGATTCTGGCGCACGGAAGCAGAAGTCTTAATCATTATCCCTCGGCTGTTGCACGCAGTTTTTCCCGTCTGATGGAGATGCTTCAAATTAACGAATATTTTATGATTGCGCATCTGCCTCACCAGCTTCTTGCGAAATCAAAGATGTCTTATCCTCCCCTGGCAAAAGCTTATAAGCGGTTGTCTGCTATTTCTCCTTCTGACAGCCGACAGCATGCGTTTCTTATCCGAAATGAACTTTCAGCCGAAGTCATCAAATCTCTTTTCTGGATTCACCGGTGTGATCAGTCAGTGCCTGAGTATGTGTTCTTCGCGCCGAAAGATGACAGCTTTGTTATGAGTTTGTGTAAGTACGGCAACATTCATTTTGAAGCATTCACACAGGCGCGCGCTGATCAGATTCGTTCGTTGCACAAAAAAGCCGGGCTCATCTCAATAACTCCCCCTGAGACCGACCGGTTTAGCCGAAATTGATAGTTGAGAATGAAAAAATAAAATTCAACATAAAAATTTATTTTATTGTTACCGACCACAATCTGATCACTCATTGACCAACCCATGTCTGAAGATCTTAGGATTAAAAAGTTGTCTTTTTAATATTTATTGAACCACGTTTACCTTGCTTAATCAGTAAAACCTGATTCCACTCTAACCTGCCTGAACCTGTGGGGAGGATAACCGGTTTGGAATGCAAATTCACAATCCATCACCCACTACATCTCGTTTCAGGAGGTTCACTGTGAACCATCCGGGTTGATTTTCTCTTTGATCACGGCGCGGTCACTGATTCGCAAAAAGCATTTTTACCTGAAGTCACATATATGAATCACAAAATTATTCTCTGCCAATAACTATACTGCACATCATTCCGTGACCGCAGCCGGCTCCGTCAGGCAGACTGAGCTCAAGATTCCGCAATACCGCAGCAAGCTGTGGTGAATATATACTCGCAAGGAAATCAACCACCGGGAAGCGGGGTGAGTTTCTGACAAGCCATGCAAGCATTTTCATCTCTTCCGCGAGAAACTCGCGGCTGGTTTCAATATATCCGGCTACTTCCGCATCATTTCTGCCGATCAGTGCCCTTGTATATAAAATGAACGTATTCCAGTCATCAGCATACGACTTTATCCTGTTATATACATCCGGAGTGACAGCTCTGTATGGTTCGAGAAAGGAAGTGTCAGCCAGAAGCTTTTGAAAGTCACCCCGGAAGTCTCTGTCAAAGAGGCGGTTCACCTGATACCTGAGCGGCAAGGGGTAATTGTTGTAAAACCCGGTATCAATATGACGCCCGATGAGCAGTGACCTGTCGCGCACGGTTACCGTTACTGTCCTGTCTGTCTGCCCGGACAACTCACTCCCCAGCTCCCGCACCTGATCACCGCTCCAGTATTTCACCATATATACTTCACTAGCAGCAGGTTTTTTTCTTTCCGGAAGATAGAGCCAGCTCATGTTATATTCATTCATTTCGGGAATGTTCTTGTCCCAGTAGCAGGGCCATTCAGGAGAGTATTTTGCAAACAGATCCAGAATAACCACGGTTTCATCTGTGTGTGTTTCCGCGATTTTGCTGAGCAGGTTAATCAGTTCGGCTTTTGTAAGATGCGAAGGGGATGAATATGTTGAGAAGATAATATCAAACGGTCCCCGTTCCAGAAATGAATGGTCTGATGAAAGATCTCCCTGAAGGAATTCCACATTCTTTCTTCCTTCATAGTTTCTTTTTCCCGCCTCAATCATTCCGGCTGATATATCAACGCCAAGGTACAGTTCAATTTCTTCCTCTCGAAGAACAAAATCCTTGTTGTTTTCCGGATGCGATTCAACCGGCAGATGCGTAATCAGTTCGTATCCTTCCCCACTTCCGCAGCCAAGATCAGCAACGCGGATTTTTCCTTTTTCTTTCAGCGCTCCATTAATACAATCTCTGATGGTAATTTTTATTGATATATCCTCCCAATATTTTCTGACATTATCTTTCTTACCGAAGAGCCCCCCTTTTTCCAGTCCGTAAAACCCCTGTCTGGCAGCAATATCAAAAAATTCAGTTTTAACCATATCATTTATCAATATTTTAAAAAGAGGATACACATTTCAGCATAAAGAAAAAAGCCACAGAATCCTGCTATCAGGATTCCGCTTCCCCCGGGTAGCTTTTCCCCGACTAACTGGCAGCACCCCGTCTCAAAACTGTTTTGAACAAACGGCTGAACAAAAGAAGAAAGTGCATTTTTTAGTGACCCAAACCTCTAAAACAGCTAAAAAAAGCCATTTCTGCCACAAAACACATTTTACCAGAATAATTCCTCTTGACAAGCAAACAAATTAGCCGTAAGTTTGTTAGTGAGTGTTAACTAATTAAGAAAACAGGAATGGCAAGACTTACCACAGAAGAAAGACAGCGTGTCATCATTGATGAGGCAATCAATATCATCCATGAAAGCGGATATGGTGCTTTATCCATCCGTGAACTTGCGAGTCGGGTGAAGATAAGTGAGCCGGCCATCTACAGGCATTTTCTGAACAAGGAAGATATTGTTCTTGGTATCCTTTCACGAATCAGCGGATTTGATGAGGAGTTACAGGCAAGTATCGAAAAAGAAGTCATTCCGCGAAACAAGCTGCGGGCATTCATTTTGTTTCATTTTGACTTTCTCGAAAAAAACCGGAGCTTAACTTCAGTCATGTTTTCTGAGGAGATATTCACCCAAAGCCCTGTATTAAAAGAGAACCTGATGAAACTTATCTCACAGAGAAGAAAGCGGATAACAGACATCATCATGGAAATGGATCTCCCTGAGAAACTCCATGATTTTGATAAAACTGATCTGAGTAAAATTATCATGGGTTTTATCAGAATGACAGTACTGGAATGGAAGCTTGGAAATTTCAGTACTCCTCTTATTCCCAAAGGTGAAAAAATAACCAGGACTTTTGAAAGTTTAATTTTTAAATAAAACGGCAGAAAATAGTATGAATACATCATTAAATAAAAACATCCTACTAATGTTAGTTAGTGTTAACTAAGAAAGGTTCTTATGTCCAAATTCCTTATTAAGCTCCTGCATTACCCCCGCACGGTTCTTATCGTCCTCCTGGTTCTCACTGTGGTGTTTTTCGCCAAGATGATAACCAACTCCCGTATGGAAACCGATCTGGATGAGTATATGCCCAAAGATCATCCTGCCTTCTCCTATAGTGATCAGGCAGAAGAATGGTTTAATATTAAAGACGGTATTATTATTGCCGTTGAGAACAAAGCAGGCATATACAACCAGCAGACTCTTGGTACTGTGAGAGACCTCACAAAAAAATTCCAGGGGATGGAAGGCATTGAGAAAAAAGATGTCACCTCACTATATACAGCGGACAATATTGTGGGGACTGAAGAGGGGCTTGATGTAAAGGCCTTTTATACCGTGCCGCCAGAGGAGCAGGAAGAACTGACCGCTTTACAAAACAGAGTCCGCTCTAATGATATGGCTTTCGGCAGATTAGTATCAGAAGATGAAACAGTAACGCTTATCATTGCGGCAATTAACGATGATGTTTTTAGCCAGGAGTTTTACCGCGAAATTCTGAAAACAGCGGAAGCGTATGAATCAGAATCCATTCAGATTCACGTTGCCGGAAGACCAATTGTCGAAGGAACAATGGCTCTGCTCGGACCGGCAGATATGAAAAAAATGGTTCCCATTGTTATCGCGGTTATTATTCTCGTTCTTTATCTTTCGCTGAGAAGCGCAAGAAGCACTCTGTTAACCATGGGTGTGGTTCTACTCAGTACAGTTTGGGCTTTCGGGTTAATGTCCTTCTTCAGCATACCGATTTATGCAGTTTCAACCATGATACCGGTAATGCTTATCGCCATTGGTGTGGCTGATGGTATTCACCTTTACAGTCATCTGCAGCACTTTACTGATAGAAACCCGCAGGCAACAAAACTTGAGGCGGTAACTGATATGATCCGTGAGATGTGGAAGCCGGTGGTTATGACTTCGGTGACCACAGCCGTGGGTTTTGTTTCGTTGTTAACCTCACAGGTATATCCGATTAAATACTTCGGACTTTTTACCGCATTCGGTGTTCTTGGCGCAATGGTTTTTTCACTGGTGCTTATTCCGGCAGGCATTATGGTCTTCAATCTGCCACGCAGGAAAAACAAAAAAGAAAGCAAATCTGCTTTCCATATTCCTTCAGGAATTGCGGCGGGAATAATTAAATACAGAAGCGCAACACTGTTCGTCACAATAGCGGTTATTGTGTTTGCGCTGATTGGCATTCAAAAAGTCTGGATCAATTCAAGTTTCCTCGACAAATTTGAACGTGACAGCGAAATTGTTCTGACTGACGCATTCATTAATCAGCATTTTGGCGGCACCTCTACTCTTAATCTGGTGCTTGACAGTAAAGAAAACGATGCTTTCAAGAGCCCGGAAGTCTTATCTTTAGTATATACGATGCAAAACTCAGTTACCGACTCCCTTCATGCGGTCGGGAATACCTTTTCTCTGACCAACTATATTGCACGGATGAACAAGGTGATGCATGCCGATGACGAAGCATTCAACTCAATCCCCGATGATCAGGATCTTATTGCTCAATATCTGCTTCTCTATGAAATGTCAGGCGACCCTGAAAATCTCTGGAAAGTAGTTGATTACGATTTCAGAAAAATGAATGTCAATTTTCAGTTAAAGAGCGACAACTCCAAAACCATCAATACAGCGATAGCAGCACTTGAAGAGTATAGAGATGACTTTGACAAGCTTGGTATTACCATGAATTATGCTGGTTCGGGATATAAGGGACTGGTCTTTACCGAACTGATTTTAGAAGGTCAGATTATGAGTCTGATCCTTTCCTTATTTATTATAATCGGTCTGCTTGGTCTGATGTTTAAGAGTATAAAAATCGGGTTAATTGGCTCTGTACCTATCGTAATTACCGCTGTAATCGGATTCGGAGTTATGGGATGGATGAATATTCCCCTTAATACGACCACGGCACTGCTTTCAAGCATTGCGGTTGGCATCGGGATTGATTTTGCAGTACATTTTCTTGAGCAATACAAACTGCATTCTGTTTCCGGTGATAAGCTACTGACTGCACAACGCACCATGGATCACTCAGGCATTGCCATCCTGTTAAACGCAGTTGTAGTTATATCGGGCTTCCTTGTACTTCTCTTTTCCGTTTTCCCTCCGAACAGAGAGCTTGGGTCATTGGTTTCACTAAATATGTTTGTCAGTTTTATCGGGACGTTAACCATCATGCTCATTATGCTTAACAAATCAAATGTCTATTTTAACAAATCAAAGGAACAATAACATGAAAAATTCAGCATGGCTTTTAATAGTATTTTTATTAACAATGGTTTCATCACCTTATCTCTTTGCGCAATCAAAAACCGGCCTGCAGGTCATAGAATCTGTTTATAACCGTCCGAATGGCAGTGACATGTCGGCTGATTTAACCATGACTCTGATTAATGCACGGGGTGATCAGCGTGTTCGTAAGATAAAGCAATTCTCCAAGGAGTTCGGGAAGGATGAAAAGAAAATTATGTTTTTTATCTCCCCCGCTGATGTCAAAAACACTTCTTTTATGAACTGGAGCTACGGCGATGCGGGGAAAGACGATGATCAGTGGATTTATCTCCCCGCGCTTAAAAAAACGAAGCGTATCTCCAGCGACAGCAAAAGTGACTACTTCATGGGCTCTGATTTCACCTATGATGATCTGGGCGACCGTCTGCCCTCTGAGGATAATCATAAAATCTTAAAGGAAGAGAAGGTACAGGATGAGCTCTGTTATGTAATTGAAAGTAAATCGAAAAATTCAGGATATATGTATTCAAAAACTATCACCTGGGTTGTGAAGGACAAATGGGTAGCGGTAAAAAAGGAGTTCTATGATGAAGAAGGCAAACTCCTGAAAATTCTCACCGTTGAGGAATACAAAACCATCAATAACTTTTTGATAGTTACCAAAACACTTATCAAAAATATCCAGACAAACCATGCGACAGAAATGAAGCTGGAAAACATCATAATTGACGGTGGTATCTCAAATGACAAATTCACCGAGCGCACTATGACGAAGGGTTTATAATGCGTCTCACCACAGAGAATTCCATTCAAATGTAACAGAAAGAGGTAACAAGTGAAATATATTATAGTATTGCTCCTCCTGGTAACCGGCTATCCTTTGCTTGGGCAGGAGGTTAATTTTTCAGGATACGTAAGAGGGTACTCAGGAATGTTCGCCGGAAATGATAATTATGACTTTGTTATTCTGCAAAACACCCTTAACCTTGTTGCAGAAAAAAAAGGAGAGGGTGCTTCCTTCAGAGTCAACCCCTATTTTTATCATTACAAGCAGGATAGTCTCGTCATAGGTATGAGAGAAGCATATATTGATCTGGAAGCAGGAAATCTGGCGCTCCGGCTCGGGAAACAGCAGATAGTCTGGGGCAAAGCTGACGGAGTATTTATCACTGATATCATATCGCCAAAAAATCTGGAAGAGTTTCTTCTGCCTGATTTTGCGGAAATACGTATGGGTGTGACAGGCGCAAAACTCAATTACTATTTTGAAAACAATACCATCGAACTCGTTTTTCTTCCGGTATTTACCCCCACAAAACTGCCAGCCAAAAGTTCAGTGTGGTCACCTGTTCTAAACTTCCCAGTCGCACCGGTTTTTGATTACTCCAGGTCAGAAGTTAACCCGGCGTTAGAGAACACGGAGGTTTACTTAAAATACAGTTCACTGAGTGGAAGCATTGATTACGAAGTGATGGCAGGATATATGTGGGATGATGATGCAGCAATGTACACATCCCTGACCCCAAATGGTGCCGGAGGAATGAATCTGAAAATAACCCCTGAACATAACCGATTAACGGTCGCGGGGGGAAGTTTCAGCACTACCGTTGGTCCGCTTGTACTTCGCGGTGAAGGAGCGTATTATTCCGGCAAGAAGTTTATGACAACTACTCCGCAGCTTAACAGCGGAATAACAGAAAAAGACTATATCCACTATATGGCAGGAACCGATTTTGCATTGTATGACATACAGGTAAGCACGCAAATCATTCAAAAGAGCATCCTGGAGTATTCGAGTGATCTGCAGTCCAACTATTCATTTAACGGTGAAAACAGCACCATGATGACTCTGCTCTTAAAATACTCTGCGCTGAATGAAACCCTGGATTTTGAATTGTTCTCCTATTATGATTTCGAGTTTGATGATTCGCTTATAAGACCGCGCATTGTCTATGATTATTCGGATTCTATTAATTTACAGTTCGGAGCAAACATTTTCACGGGGGATTCCGGTCAGTTCGGGCAGTATAATCTGAATGATATGATTTACGCAAAAGTTTTATATAACTTTTAGTGCTTAGGATGGCAGAAACAGTAAAATAATTGAAAATGGATAACAGAAAAGTGAGAATATACCAGCACTGGATTGCCATGTGAGACAAAGAAACACACGAACAATTCACTTATGCCGCAGCTAACTGAGCTCTATCTGTTTGTACTTCATGGTTTCAATTGAAAGACCGCACGTATCAGCGCTTAAACCAGCTCATCATGAAGCGGAAAATTGAAAGACGAACCTGACCTGAGGCCCCTCATTACTTACGAAGCAGTTACGCTTTTTTCTCGCCCAGTTTCTGCAAGAATGTTCCTATCAGCAGTGTAGCAGTCACACCAATAAACGTAAACCAGGTCCATGCTGCCAGCTTGAGGGAGATCACCGTTATCATGATAAAGATACCCGCCGTAAATCCGGCAAGCGCATCTTCCTGAGTTGCCTTTTTATTAACAACACCAAGCAGAAAGGTTCCGAGCAAGCCGCCATACGTGAAGGATGCTATACTAAGCGCGAGCTCAACAACTGCTTTGGGTGACTCCATAAAAAAGAATGCTGAGAGACTTAACATTCCTGCCCATCCAATAGTGAGCAGCCGCGAAAGTTTAAGCGCGCTTTTGTCATCACGTTTCTTCTTTGAATAGGGAATAATCAGATCAAACATTGTTGAGGAGGCCAGTGAACTCATCGAGCCGGCCAGGGTTGACATTGCTGCGGCAAACAGCCCCGCAATGATAATACCGGATATATACACAGGCAGTTCTTCAAGGATAAACTTGGGAAAGATTTCATCTGATTTCATATCCATCTGACCATAAAAAGCATACAGAAGCACACCCAGAATCAGGAAAATTGCAAACTGGAAAATCACAATAACACCGCTCCCGATAATTGCTTTGCGTCCTGCTTTTAGCTCCTTTGTGGCAAGCAGCCGCTGCACCACAAGCTGGTCAGTTCCGTGAGATGCAGCGGAAAGGAATGCTCCGCCAATCAGTCCCCCTATTAACGTATAGGGCTGGCTAAAAAATCCTGCCCATCCATTTTCAAAACCGAGATTGATGATTGCAAGTTTATTACCGTCAGCGGCGGCATTAAAGAATGTGGTTAACCCTTCAGGAAGATATGATACAAGGAAGAAAATGGAGATCACCGCTCCGCCGAGGTACACAAACATCTGAAACGCATCAACCCAGATGACACCTTTTACACCGCCAGTGTAGGTATAGATAATGGTAACACCCGCAATAATCAGTATTGCAGCGGGATAACTGATATCGAGCATCAGTTTTAAGGGAATAGCTGTAGCAAAAAGCCGTACGCCGTCCGCCGCGGTTCTGGTAAAAATAAACACTATTGAAGCATAGGAACGGGTTTTTTTGCCGAAACGGTTTTCAAGGAAGGAATATGCCGTTGAAAGCTCCCCTTCAAAGTACCTCGGGAGCAGTATATATGAAACCACAATTCTTCCGATCAGATAACCGACGGTTACCTGCAAAAAATTCAGATTGGTCAGATAGGCAAGTCCCGGAATTGAAATAAAAGTAAGCGTACTTGTTTCAGCGGCAACAATCGCAAAGGTCACCGCCCACCAGGGTACTTTATCGGAGCCGAGGAAATAATCATTAACACTTGTCTGCTTTCCTCCGGCAATAATGCCCCACAAAGCTGTGAGTAACAGATAAACACCGACAATAAGAAGAATAATGGTTTCTTTACTCATAAGGTCTTAAGGATTTCCTCTCTTGCCTGTGCTATTGTGCCGCAAACGGACAGAACCTCATCAAGCCGGGTTATGGTTATCAGATTACGAATCTTGGATGATTCTGTTACAATCCTGAGAACGCCGCTCTTTTCATGAACAAGACGTTTAGCTACCAGCAGGGCGCTCAGACCGGAGCTGTCGCAGCTTTCCACATCAGGCAGGTGCAGTATATATCCCCTGGCTGAACTTCTTCCGAAGATGGTTGTCATCTCTCCTTTCAGCAGTCCAGATATTGCAGTATCTAATTTTTTTTCAAAGAGACTGAACGTAAGAATTCCGTACTCTTCAGCAGTTGTGTAGTTCATGTTAGTTCCGTTCAAACATGGTGATACTTTTTAAAAATCCGGGATAAAGTTCACGTTCTTTACCTGACTCCGGTCGAAAGACAAAATCAAAAAACTTCTCCGCATCTGATACCGCGATTCCGGCGTAAAAGGAAGCGGGAATTGTCCGCGCCGCATATCTGAAGAAGGGAAATTCACTTCCGCTCAGGTCAAAGACTATATCAGCACTCAGATTTCGCAAAAGCTGTTTTACCGGTTTGGGTGGCAGGGTGCTTTTTGTCAGTTTTTCCAATCTGAGAACAATTGTTTCATGATACAAATCCGCCGGGACAAGTGCCGCAGCATCATTAACCGTAACGGCGAGTATTCTTTTCCTCCGCTGCTTAAAATGCTCAGAGATTATTGATGACTCTCTGGCCTCCTCAGCAGATGCCGGGAGGATAAAAATAATCTCTTTTGCCAGCGCAAAAATGTTACCTGCGCGGGCAACTGCCTGTTTTTCAAATTTCTTACCTTCAAAATAAAGATTAAATCTGAGTTTGCTTATCACTCTTCAAGCCGTTTGATAAATTCTTCTTCACTCAGCACTTTCACGCCCAGATCATTTGCTTTCTGTAGTTTAGAACCGGCACTTTCACCGGCAATGACATAGTCAGTTTTTTTACTCACTGATGAACTTACTTTTCCGCCGGACTTTTCAATAAGGGCGGCTGCATCATCGCGTGAGTGTTTTTCAAGTGATCCGGTTAGCACAAAAGTCTTTCCAGCGAAAAACTCTTTAGATGCGGTTTCCTTTTTGCCTTCAAAACGAAGTCCTGCCGCTCTCAGCCGCTTTATGATTTCAAGATTATGTTCTTCCTTAAAGTAATTCACCACACTCTGGCTTATGCTCTCCCCTATTTCATGAACGGTCGAAATTTCTTCAGCATTTGCATTCATCATCGCATCAACAGAACCAAAATGATCCGCGAGTTTTTTTGCTGCACCTGAGCCAACATAACGGATGCCGAGTGCAAAAAGCACTTTGTGAAAGGGAGCTTCCTTTGATTTCTCAATTGCATCGAGCAGATTTTCTACACTTTTTTTACCAAACCGCTCAAGCTGAATCAGCTCATCTTTTCGACCGCGGAGGGAGTATATATCAGCCGGGGTGCGGATGAAGCCGCGGTCAACAAAAAGATCAATAAGTGATTCGCCAAGCCCCTCGATATCCAGAGCACCACGAGAGGCAAAATGCTCAAGTTTGCCTTTTATCTGAGCAGGGCAATCACTGTTTTCGCAATACCATGTTACTTCTTCTTCCGGTTTAAATAAGGAAGAACCGCACTCAGGACATGACAGCGGAACAGCCGTTTCGGCTGATCTTCCTTTTCTTTCAGGATCAGCGACAGCCACAACCTTCGGTATTACATCTCCCCCCTTCTCAATAATCACGGTATCCCCCTGGCGTATATCCTTGCGTCTAATCTCATCCATATTATGCAGCGTTGCACGGCTGATAGTTGAACCCGCCAGGAACACCGGCTCAAGTTCAGCAACGGGGGTGAGTGCGCCTGTCCTGCCAACCTGCCAGGTTATTTTCCTCAGGAGTGTACGCTCCTGTTTGGCTTTAAACTTATACGCAACCGCCCAGCGCGGCGATTTTGCAATGCTGCCCAGAGTTCTTTGGAAAGGTAATGAGTTTACTTTTATTACCGCGCCGTCAATTTCATAAGGAAGTGACTCTCTGCTCTCTTCGAAGCCACGGCAAACATCAATAACTTCTTCAATCCCCTTACAGATTTTGTATGCATCATTAACCCTCATGCCCAGTCGTTTCAGTATAACAAGCCCATCAGAGTGGGTTTTAATGGCGCCTTCTCTTGAAAGGAGATAATAGACAAAAATCTTTAACGGACGAGAGGCAACAATTTTAGGGTCCTGCATTTTAACAGTGCCAGCAGCAAAGTTACGCGGGTTGGCAAAAAGTTTTTCCCCTTTTTCTACCCGCTCATCATTCAGCCGCCTGAAGTCTCCCGTCTCCATATATATTTCTCCCCGTATATGTATATCACTCAGGTCATAGCCGCTGAGGGGATACTCCCTGAATTTAACCGGCACAGACCGGAGAGTTTTAACATTCGCGGTTACTTCTTCCCCCGAAGCGCCATCACCCCTTGTTGTCGCGTAAGAAAGAAGTCCGTCTTTATAACAAAGATTTATGCTTACGCCGTCAATTTTATATTCAACCACATACTCAACTTCGCTTTCCTGTCCGAGACCTTCCCGTACTCTGCGGTCAAAGTCCCTGAGTTCATTCTCATCATAAGAGTTTGCGAGACTGAGCATCGGATAAACGTGAGGAATTTCATTAAATACTTTGGTGAGGTCTTTTCCGACTCGTTGTGTAGGTGAGTCCGGTGTGATAAGCTGCGGGTGCTTCCGTTCAAGTTCTTCAAGCTCTTTGACCAGCATATCATAGTCATAATCACTGATTTTCGGCTGAGTGAGCACGTAGTAGGAATAATCATGATCCGTGATAATACGTCTCAGTTCTTCTGCGCGTCCGCGGAAATCTTTCCCAGCCATACCTGCTATAAAACTCCTTTGGCAGTAATGATGCCTTTATATACGCGCGGGCGTTGCGCCGGCAGAGAAACTATCTTTCCGTTCAATTCGAACAACACCGCGTACGAGTTACCGATATGAACAGAAAACTTTTCTGATGCGCTGAGATCTATATACTTCCCGGGGAATATCCGGTACTCAGCCACGCGGCCAGCATCAGGGATAACGCTTATCCACACCGTGTCGGTTGCCCGAATCCTCAATCGAAGACTGTCTCTGGCAGGTGCAAGTGAATCAGTATCAGGTTTTTGCGGTTCCTCATACCGTTTTCTGTTCTGCTCAAGCACTTCGCTGAACGGACGCTCAATAACCACCTCATCAGACCGGTCTGAAAGAAGTATATACACAAACACCGCCAGAACGATAACTGCTCCGGCAATCGCCGCAAACATCATTTTCTTTTTATCCGCAATCCTCGCGCGTTCAAGACTTTCATCAACGAACTCCTGTTCACCCGTCCTCTTCAGATCGGGCTGGACCGGCTGGCTGGCTTCAGCAGAGGATGCAACACCCTCTGCCAGAGGCGCCGCGGTTTCAGTTTTACCATCCCTCAGCATCTCATATTTTTTTATCACTGCTTTATCATTCAGTGTGAGCAGTTTGGCGTAGTCCCGTAAAAATGCTTTTACATATACTTCAGCGAGGAAAGTAAAATTCCCCTCTTCCATTGCCTCAAGAAATTTGAGGTCAATGCGGATTTTTGAAGCCGCCTCCTGTTTTGATATCCCCGCCTTTTCGCGGGCTTCTCTTAACTCCTTAGCAAGTGACTCAAACATTACAAAATTTCCCATTTATACTTTTTCATTTTTAGGAAGTTTTCTGAGCCGCGCGGCAAATGCGCCGTCAGCCTTATGTATATGCGGAAGCGTCTGCACACAGCCGTTCTCATCAGTAACGCCGGCAGGAACAAACGGTGATGCATCTTCCAGCCGGAAATCAGGATGTGCTGCGAGAAACTTTCTTACTATTTCAAAATTTTCATCCGGCTCAATGGTGCAAGTGCTGTAAACAATTACTCCATCATCCTTAACCAATGTGGCAGCTTTGTTCAGAAGCTGAGATTGTATTTTGCTCACGTTATGTATATCCACCAGTTCCTTCTTCCATTTTATATCCGGCTTTTTTGAAAAAGTCCCGAATCCGGTACATGGTGCATCAAGCAACACGCGGTCATAAGGTTCTGCCGTATGCTCAAGTGCATCCGTTGCAATAGTTTTAACATTGGTAACGCCAAGGCGTTCATTATTCTGATGTAACAGATTAAGCCGGCTTTCAAAATAGTCAAGAGCTGTTATTTCACCGCTGTTGCCCATGAGGTCAGCCAGATAAGCAGATTTACCCCCCGGTGCTGCGCACATATCAAGTACGCGCATTCCGGGCTCAACATCCAGCAGGCGGCAAGCCAGCCCTGCACTCTCATCCTGAATGGCAAAATATCCCTGAGCAAAATACTCCCAGCTTGAGATATTCGTAAGATTATGCAACCGGCAATATTCCGGTATATATAAACCGGTGCTGTATTTCAGATTTACCGAGTCCATCAACCGCAAAAACTCAGCGGGGTTTACTTTAAGCTGATTAATTCGGAGTGTCAGATAGGGACGTTCGTTATTGGCAATCATCAGTTTCTCTGCGCCCTCACGACCGTAACGGGAGAGCCAGCGTTTTACCATCCACTGCGGATGGGAGTAATACGCCGAATAATAACCAATCAGATTTTCTTCCGGGTCAGGGTAGCGCAGGGAATTTTTATTTCGCGCGATGTTACGTAGAATTGCATTGGTAATATCAGCCGGTTTCTGTCCCTGAAACTTCTTCACGAATTCAACAGCTTCATTCACGGCAGCGTATTCAGGCACTTTATCAAGAAACATGATCTGATATAAAGCGACCCTGAGCGCGTTCTTCATTAACGGGAGCGCTTTGGAAAACTGTCCTTTGTAAAAACCGCTGAGAATCCAGTCAAGCCGTCCGGTCCATCGTACAACGCCATGAACAATTTCATAAAGAAGCGCCTTATCAGGACCTGAGATTTCACTGTTCTTCAGTTCATAATCAAGCAGTTTATCGAGATAGGAGTCAGTGCGTTCAATCCTGTTAAGGATTTTAACTGCTGTACCGCGCACACCGGCAAAAAGGCCCGCATTTTCGGGGGCTTCTTTTTCCTGCTGCTGATTTTGCCGTTCGCTCATTGGTATATATTCCGGTGTATGAAAAGAATTATCAGTACGGATATCCGCGCTTTCTTCTTTCCTTTTGTGTAAGGTCAAATACTTTTCTGATCAGTTTTTCTTCCGGCTCAGACATGATTTTATTTCTTCTCAGCATCACGCGCTTGGCAGTTTCAAGACTCCGTTCAAGATCGTAAGTGGTCATAGATTCGCTCCCGCCCCAGGAGAAGGAGGGTATATATTTAGGGGGAAACCCGGAGCCGAAGAGGTTGCAGGAAAATCCGACAACCGTGCCGGTGTTAATCATCGTGTTAATGGAGGTTTTTGAGTGATCTCCCATAATAACGCCGAGAAACTGCTGACCGGAGTTGACCATCTCACCGTTAACGTATATCTTAACACTTCCGTAATTATTTTTCAGGTCGCTGCAATTGGTATCAGCACCGATATTCACCCAGCTCCCCAGATAGGCGTGCCCTAAAAATCCGGCGTGCTGTTTGTTGGTAAGTGAGTGTACTATCGAATGTTCAAGCTCACCGCCTATTTTGCAGACACGACCGATGCTAACACTTTCGTATATTCGTGAGCAGCTTTTTACTTGACTGAACTCACCAACATATACCGAACCCTCGATAACCGCATTCGAATAGATGACTGCATTATGGTCAATTACAATTGGACCGTTGGTTGCATCAAGCACCACTCCGGGGAGAATCCTTGCACCTTCGGCTATAAAGATATTATCCCTTTCAATCATGTGCACACCCGGATGCACTTCCCCCCGAATGAGCTCTTTCTTTTCAGAGCGTACTTTATTTATAATGTGCATCTGATCTTTGAGCAGCTCTGCTCCGTTATTGCTTATTAAATCCCAGCAATAGTCAACAAACCTGATATCAACCTTTTCAACCGGAAGCGAGTCAAAATTTGAACGGGAAAGAAGATCAGTTATACTTTTTTTAATTTCCTTCAGCTTTGACCCTGAAACCCGGGCTGCGGCAATATTGTCACCGGA
Source organism: Ignavibacteriaceae bacterium (assembly GCA_020848375.1). Lineage (GTDB taxonomy): Bacteria > Bacteroidota > Ignavibacteria > Ignavibacteriales > Ignavibacteriaceae > H2-BAC3. Next base: position 4,665 of record JADLAF010000040.1, on the reverse strand, counting down.
GATGTATAGTTTGTCCACTTTGTCATCAATCGGAATGATCTCAGCCAGATTTTCGGGCGCAAGCATACGACCGTTCACAAAAAGGCATTCGTCATCATGGATAGTGTTAACGGTAATATCAGGATATTTGTTTTTCAGAAATGCATCAAGATAGGGGCGTGTGTGCAGGGAGACACGAACACCAGGGTAGGCGCGTGCAATTTTTTCCCTCAGCATATTCATTCCGCAGACAAGATCGTATGCCGGGCGAGAATATATCAGCGGTTCAAGGCGATCATAGTATATATCTTCGAAAATGCATATTTCCATGATGACTGCTCTTCCGGTTTATGTAAAAATAAAAAAAGCCGTCCCCTCAAAGGGACAGCTTTTTTGGGTTAAAAAATACCTGTTCCTTTTATTTAGCGGACTTAGCGTACTTCTTGTTGAATTTCTCAACTCTTCCGGCAGCATCAAGAAGTTTCTGCTTTCCGGTGAAGAAGGGGTGTGAACCGCTTGAAATTTCGAGTCTCATAAGAGGATAGGTGTTTCCGTCTTTCCAGGTAATAGTTTCTGTGGTTCTAATGGTGGATTTTGTCAAAATTTCAAAATCGCATGAAAAATCCTTGAACACTACAGGACGGTAATTGGGGTGAATACCCTTTTTCATTCGTTTCTCTCTCTAAATATTTCTCTTTTGAACATTAAAGTTAAGAAAATCCAAACACACATCAAAGAATTATGAATTTTGAAGTATGAATTATGAATTTTCAGTCAAGAATAAAAAAATAGGGGTTTTCGGGGGAAAACCGCTCAAATTTGACCCTTTTTTCAGAAAAACGGGGGTGCTTTCGCGAAATCCGGAGGTTTTCCATGACAAGGAAATCGCGTAAATACACTCAAAACCGGGTTTCTCTGCGGTAATCTGCGAAATCTGAGGGAGACTCTTCCCCGGCCCAGACTCAAAACCGAATACCATTTCCTCGCGCAAAGACGCAAGGGCACTAAGAACCTCGTTTGCATTAAAATAACCACGAAATCTGCGGGAAAAAACTTCCCGCAGACCGCAATTCTTCTTTATTTGTTCAGAACCAGCTTTTTAACCGCTGACTGTCCCTCTGCCTGCAGTTTATAGAAATAAACACCGCTGGTCAGACCGTAATCGGCTGAGTTGAGCCGGATGCTGTAGTCCCTTGCCTCATGGAATCCTTCAGTCAGAACCGCAATTTCACGACCGGTAATATCGTAAAGCCCAAGCCGGATTTCACCCGCCTGCTTAATTAGAAAAGGGATAACAGTTGATGGATTGAACGGATTCGGAAAATTCTGTCCAAGGTCAAAAATCTGAGGTCTTAGTTCATCCTCAACGGAGGTCACCACATCAATGGTTTTATCCGGTGCAAAATTCCACTGGTCTCCTGAATTGTTACCGTTCAGGTTCACACTGTTTCCATTGGCGAACATGGTTATTGGTCCGGAAACTTCGGGAGCGGTAAACTTAAAATTAAAGGTGACAGAGCCACTGACCGGAGTTTTTGGTGAGGTATGGGTAATTTCTCCATTGGCTAAACGGGTTCCCTCACCGGTAATCAGTGCAAGTGTTCCTGCCGAAACTGAGATATTCGTTCCGCCTCGGTTCAGCGGACCGCCGCTGATCACGACTGAATAGTCACGCGTCTGACCTGCTGCAAGTGAAGCCGGACCATTAATGGTAACCTGAACAGCCGAGCTTTGCGCGCCGTGGCAGGTACATCCGTTACCGTTTTTTCTGGTGGCACCTGTAATGCCGGCAGAGCTGGCGTAAAACATGAATGATGATGCCGCAATCAAAAGCACAATAGTTATATATTTTTTTCCTGTGACCGTACTTCCGGACATTTTACTCCTTAAATATGATTAATGTATATAGCGGAGTAGTATAAGAACCGGAAAAATCGGGACAAAAGGAGAGGGTACTACATTCTTTCTCTCATAAAGTAGGGAAACATCTTATACCAGGTCGGCCAGTCATGAGGCATATCATGACCCCAGACCTCAAGTTCATGTGGAATGCCCTTTGAGGAAAGAATTCCAGAGAGCTTTCTTGAGGCATCCGGGTTTTCGTAACTGCCCTGTCCGGTGGCAATAATTATCTTCTTCCCAAAACGGAGTTTCCCGAGGACGCTTTCGTCATAAATGTGTTGCAGATAGTCCACCGGTGAATTAAAATATACATCATCGTCATAGTAGCCGTCTGTATAGTCCTTAAGATCATAACTGCCGCTCATGGCAAGAGTCCCCGCAAAAAGATCAGGACGCCGGAAAAGTGAGTTAGCCGCATGAAAAGCACCGAGGGAGGCACCTGCAGTTACAAGAGGCACACGCCCCTGGCAGTGGTTAAAAATAAAGGGTACCACCTCTTCGGTTATATAGTGGTTATACTGCTGATGACGGATGGACTTATGGCGCGGATTCATGTTGCGGTTCAGCCAGCTTTCGTTATTGATGCTGTTAATGGAAAAGAGCTTGCATTTGCCGGAATCCACCAGATCGCTTATGCGGTCGAGCAGGTTAAACCGCTCGTACTCAAGATAATCAGCTCCCGCGGTGGGGAACATCAGTACCGAAAATCCGAAATGACCATATACTGCTATTTCCATATCCTTGTGGAGGGCGGGGCTCCACCAGCGATGTATTTCTCGCTTCATGTAATATTTCTCCTGTAAATTGTATCTGACAAAATTGATTACAATATATCAAAACAATTGTGAATTGTGAATGGTGAATTGTGAATTTTTTGATAATCAGGTTAACACAGGGAACTTAACTTCGTGTTAAAAATTAATCCGGATAATCTCTTTTGGAACCGGGGTCTGATCATACATTTTCCTGTTTGCCCAGCACTCGATGAACGAGTGTTCGTACACTGCCATAACGCTCCTGTGCCTTATAAAAAGCCAGAGATAATGAATGAGGAGAATAACCGCAAGTCCGAGCGGGGAAAATATCCTCTGCTGGGTGAGGTGGGTAAACTCATGCTTCAGCACCATATTCACATAACCCTCACCCCTGCCAATACTGTCTTCCGTAATAAAAATCAGATTAAGGAAGCTGAGTCCGCGCGCATTTCTCATCCCCAAAATAGTCTTTACCTTCACGGCAACCGGCGGGAGGATAAGCAGCATACCCCACAAAATTCCATTGGGAACAAGTATCAGCAGCAGTTCATACCTGAATATATTCATGCAAAAGGGTTAGTAATAATTGTATTTTTGAATTCGAATTTATTATAAATTATCAGGAAAATCTTGCCCGTAGGCGAACTTTTTGCACTCCTCACTGCTCTGCTCTGGTCCGGAACCGCCCTCTGCTTTGCAGAAGCTTCACGAAGAATAGGGACTTACCAGCTTAATATCAACCGACTGCTTATTGCAACCATTTTTCTCAGCATCACCATTCTGATTGGGGGACTGAATTTTCATCTCACCTCTGAGCAGGTTCTGTATCTTGCCGCAAGCGGCATAGTGGGACTGGTTTTCGGTGATACTTTTCTTTTTAAGGCATATCAGGAAGTAGGTCCGCGCAACGCGATGCTGGTGATGTCACTCTCCCCCGGCATGGCTGCTATCATGAGTTACTTTCTTTTCGGGGAAACTATTTCTGCAATAGGAATTACCGGAATTGTAGTCACACTTGGAGGAGTTGCCTATGTTGTTTACGGAAGAAATCCGGCCTCGTCCAAAGAACATATTTCCGCAAACGGTCTTTGGTTATCGCTGCTTGGTGCACTCGGTCAGGCAGGAGGGCTGGTGCTGGCGAAAATGGCTTTCAATATATCAGATATTAACGGATTTGTTGCCACCTTTTACCGGATATTCTTTTCGGTGATCATTCTTTTCATTATGGGAGTCACCACCCGTATATATAAAAATCCGGTGACCCTGTTCAGGGAACAAGTGACTGCGTTCAAGTTTACCCTCGCGGGAGCAATCATGGGGCCGTTTCTTGGAATTACCGCCAGTCTCATAGCCATCAGCACAGCAAAGGTTGGTATTGCCTCCACGCTGATGTCCATCGTGCCGGTGACCATGCTTCCGCTGGTGTATATCTTCTACAAAGAAAAAATTCCTGTTAAAGGAATAATCGGGGCTGTTATCGCTGTGGCAGGTGTGGCGATATTGGTACTGAGGTAATTGATAAGGGAGAATGGAGAATTGATAAAGTGATTTCCTCCAATTTTAACGATTACCATTCATAGGGGAAATAATAATATTAGTTTTTGTACCGCCACGCCGTGGCGTGGCGGTTGGGGTCAACATGGAATAACAAATCATTAAATATTTGATTCTTCGATTAAGATGGTTTGAGGTGGCGACAGATTGTCATCTGTCGGTACGGAAAAAGTGTTAATGATGTCCTGCGATTTTTGGGCTGTTAAGGTTTTCGGGCGGCGACAGATTGTTATCTGTCGGGACGATGAATAAGAATCTGTTAGCGATGTCATGCGATTTTCCGACTGTTAGGATTTTTAGAGTGAGGCAGATTGTTTCACCACGGTTAACCGGTACGAAAAAAGTGTAAGCGATGTTCTGCGATTTTTGGGCTGTTAGAGTTTTTGGGTGGACTCTTTTAACTCTGCGGGACTTTGCGGAAACTTTGCTTACTTTGCGTTTAATCTCCGGCCCCGGCAGTATTCCATTCTCAATT